>NZ_DKJS01000023.1:61242-61562 GCF_002455205.1 Lysinibacillus sp. UBA6686
AAAGTATAGCCCTTTTTCAAAACGAGGGGGTTGATCGTATTTTCTTCTGGTATTTTACACAAATGTAAAGTGATAAATTGAAATCTTAACCATCACTATATTGCTAAAAATGGAGTTTAGGTAACATTTCCCTATACAAAAGCAGTGTTAGCAATAAGTGGCTTTATGTATCGTTACAAAGTAGTTTTATGCACAAAATGTAGGTTGACAGCTATAAAATTTATCACTATTCTATCCATTTAATGATTTTTGAAGGAAGAGAATATTTAAAGTTCTACACTATTGTTGATTGGAGTGCAAGGCTACTCGACTCCCGTGGG
>NZ_DKJS01000023.1:61631-144063 GCF_002455205.1 Lysinibacillus sp. UBA6686
TTTAGTTTTTCAACACTATGAGGAGCCTAAAATATTATGCTCCTCATGATATGTATTAAATGTATGTACTATTAGTTTATTATGCGTAATTGCACGTCATGTCTGCCATATTGAACAGAAATCTCTTCAGATTCCACGAGTATATCAAGTCGATGCCCTTTGATTGCACCACCTTTATCAGCAGCAATGGCCTTAAATCTTTCATTAGGTGTTTTAATTTCAACAATAGTTCCTAATGGGATAATGGTAGGGTCCACAGCAACAATTCGTAGCTCCTTAAAATAGATGGTCCTCTGTACATTAATCCCTGTAGCAGTAATGCCGCTACATCCCCTACAATCTCTACCGTAATAAGTAGCGTGAAATTTTAACCATTTTTGCTCTTGTAAACTATTATTGTTTAGCTTTAGTCGCTCTTTTCGAACTTCCTGTTCCCGTTTTATTCGATTTTGCTCTAGTTGCCTTTGATGATTTTCCTGTCTGATCCTTTCAGCTTCCCTTTGAATCATTTCAAATGCATGCCCATGATTGCTTTTTGGTGTATTTTGAAGAATTGTTTCCAAGTCTAATTTCTTATCTATTTCGCCTTGGCGTAATTTCGTCCGGATTTTGAATTGTACTTGCACAATTCCTTCCTTTGAAAATCCGTGACATCCGCCGGAGACTTTATCTTCATTCAGTAGGCGTTTGGACACCCACTGAAAAGGAACCAAGACAGCATTCATCTCACCACCAAGGTGGGAGTCTTCTTCTGAATGAAGATAAACGATATCTTCTCCGGTTTGTTCTAACATAAAAAATGATAGGAGGAAGCTAAAGCATACTATCAAAACAACTTTATATACATTCATAAGATCTCCAACTATATTTTTAATTATTGAATATGTATTTTTCATATTTACTAAGTATGTATAATTTCTCAAATCTCTAGTGCATTCATTTTCTCTAAAAATGACTCAATAATTCTTATCGCTTCCCACTCCAGATAATCCATTTCCTTTGCAATCGTTAAATTCAAATCCCCCATCTCCTTATAAGCTAATGCCATCGCAAGACAATCAACCTTGAAACCCTTTGTATGTTCATTCTTTACAGTACTCATTTAACTCATTCCCTTCATTAAATGATGCATAGTATGATAAACTATGTTGTTTTTTTATTGATTGCTAACAAAAGGTCATCTAGCTGCCTAAGCTTTGATTCACTATCTGACTCAGTAGCTAATAGAGCTTGATCACGCTTCGATTGTAATTCCATAAATGTTAATTCAATTAATCTAATAGAATCCATCAATTCCAATTGAAGCTTTTTACACTTATTGATACATTCCTTTACATTTGTTTCATTTTCGAATACTTTTCCTTGATTGATCATACTAAAAACTTCCCCAAAATCTTTCATTACCTGTTTCATCTCCGTTAAAATTATTTTCTCCATATTTATCTCTCCTTTGTATTTTTTAATTAATTTATCTAAATAGTTTTAGCAAAAGGCTCTATGCGTAGTTATGAATTATTTTTTGAATGACTTTTTCCTTATAGTTTGTCAACTTACAATTTTTCATCTTACTGATGGAAACAATTGCAAGAGCTTCTGCCTCTAACATGCTAATTCTTCCCCTCGATTGCTCGACAATCTCAGATGCTAATTCTTTCATTAAATGCTTGTCCAAGCGTAACACCTCATTTTTTAGATTTCTCCCAACGTTGCTCTTTATAACCTTTCGAGAATTTTATAGGCAGGGTAGTGTTTATCTAAATATTCTTTAAGACTTCTCAAAGATGTGATCGTTTTATCAATAATAGATTTTCGTCGTATTCCATTGTATAAATAAATAATATTTTGAAATTCGACAACATAATAAATATTTTCCTGATCTGCATCTAATTGCACTAAGCTGTCAAAATGGATTTCCCAATTGGGTGATTTTTTATAAATAAATTTTTTATCCCCTATCTCCTTTATTAATTGATCCTCCTCCTCCGTTTGTTTATCCATCAGTATTAAACTAGTTACTGAACTATCCATACATTGGCATTCGAGAGCATGTCCTCCTTCATCGTTTAAAATCACATTCGTTATACCGCCGTAGAAATCTCTCATTAGCTCTTTGGAGATATCTCGATCATTGTAAAGCACTAATTCTATTACTGCCGTTGTTTCTCTTACATTCATTTACATCCCCCTTTAAAATTGTGCGGACCGACTCCATACAAAATTAGCTTGTTTTCATTCTATCACGAACATCTGTTCGTTTTCAAGTTTATTTTTAGAGAATATTTACAATTATTTAGAATGGATATTCTATGATAAATAAAAAAAACTGGTATTAACCAGTTCTAAACGTCCATTATTATCTGTCCATAATTTGTATTTATAAAATCTAGGTCTATTTTGTGCCGAAGTATAGAAAAACTAACATACTGGTTATTTTTATCCACATACCCAGTATCATATTTACTTGCAACCTTCTCTAATATTTCTTTATTGACGACTTTCACCTCATTCTGGCGAACCAATTCCCAAATATACCACATCATCCCTGATGCCTGAATTGTACTTGCAATTAAATTATGATTATCAAAAATTACTTTCGCTAAATCCAATGCTCTATTGCCAAAGGATGCCCTTAATTGGATATCCTCACTCTTTGCATTTGCCTTCTTAAAAATGTAGGTACTATCGGAAAAATATTTTTGTCCCTGTTTTGGCTTCTTACTTGTAGAGGAAATCTTATCTAATTTTTCTAGCCTCCAATAGAGCTCATCGGAAATTTCAATAACCCTGCTATAGCCCTTATTATTCGTCAGCTTTGCTAAGTATACCCCATTGCTATTTTCTAAATCAGCCATTTTTAAATTTAAGATTTCACTGTAGCCTTCCCCCTTAATTCCCTCAAATAAACAGAGAAGAAATACAGCATGTCTTTGATCATCAAACAGGTTCATATAGCTAAACAATTGCTCTCTAGTATAGCGAATAATGGATGCTTTATAGACAAATGTACTGCAATAGTCCATAGTAATGCTGGTAGGAAGCCGTTGTGAACGATTATTCGTATAGCCATTGGCAATTGCCCATTCTATATATCTGATGATAAAACCAATTGATGCACTTAAAGATTGTGGACTAGGCGATTTCAAGCTGTAAAATAACTCTTCAAGCTCTACCTTATTCATATCAAATATATCTTTATTTTTTTGATTTTCGAGTACGGTTGCTTTATTAAACAATGATAAATAAGTAGTTAAACTGTTTTCTTGGATGTCTAATGAAGTTAAATACCATTCTTTAATATCTTTATTAAAAACATTATCTTTAAGGATCATTTTTTACACCTCATTCTTTTAGTAAATGTTGAAATACTGTTTGAATTTTAGTTCTGCTACGCGCGCTCATGCTGCCATATTTAAGAATTCCAATTTCCTCCCATAATGGATTATCCATTGAAAAATCGATTTTATTGAGATATTGACGTAAATTATCAAACGGAATTGTATGCTCAAACATTCTTGCCGCTAATTCAATATGGCCTATAAACATTCTACTTTTAAACATTAAAGAGTTTTTATCTGATAAATTTGATTTATAATAGGCGAAAAGATACATCATATAATCATTTATCACCTTCGCAACCTCGATGACTTCTAGACGATTCTCTAGTTGGAAGCTATGATCGATGGCATCCGACAATTCCGAGAAAGTAACAACTTCCCCATATGAATATTTAACATTTGAATTGGAGGTAATTCTTCCCTTTAATTCACCATCCGCTTTTAATTCAATCACAACCTCATCCGCTAATTTATCTTTTGCTAGCTCCCGTAATCTCGGTTTAGGAATTGGATTGGCTTTTGCCATATCGACCTGAACTCTTTTACATTGTGCCTCCGTCATATTCGAAAAAATTACGATCATATTCCCTTCCAAATCAACCTTCTTCATATAGGCATTATAGATAGAGAATGTTCGATGCGCACCATCTAAAACATCTATTTGTGTGCCCTCTAATAATGTGAGCGATTTTTCTCTATCATCATAAATTAATTCAACTCCATCTTCCCCGGTACCAACCTTGGCATTATAGCGTAGTGTAGAAGTTATTAAATCACCATCTAAAGTTTGCTTTTCAATCTCGCGCAAAGATTTAGGATTTAAATTCATAACCTCTATTATTTCATTTTTAACTCTCTTCTTTTTTGCCTGTCGCTGAATATTAGGATTATACATGGTAATCCCACTCATCCACAGCTTACCGATGATTGAATTAGGGATGATTGCTGCATATTCATTGTGCCCTGTTTTTATAACGTTCTCGAAAGTATAAGGTAAAGTGATAATTTCTTCGTAAGGTGATTCTTTTATGTACAATCTCAGTTCTTTAATTTCTGAAGGATTGAGCCATTCTTTGATCCAGTCTTGGTCACTATCCGCAAACTTTAAATGAAGCTGTTCACCAAGCAATAGTAATTCCTGTAGCTGTGCCTCTATTAGTTTATTGTGATCATTTATCAGTTCAATAATATTGCCTAAGCTTATGTTATATTTATTAAGCTGTATGGCAATCTCATCTAAAATCCCATTATGCTGCACTAACAGAGGGATTCTAGCTTTTATTTGTTCAACTAATAATTCTTTCGTTTTGCCAACTCTCACCTCTACACGCTCCCTTATTTTTGACTATAGTCAATAGTAGCATAAGCAATTTTAATTTGTAAATTTTTAAATTATTTCATTTAAATTAATTCTCAAAATTTAATAGATAAATTAATTTAAAATATTGATTTATTTTTAAACTGAATTATAATAGGCTAAAGTATAAAAATAAAGGGGGATGTAGCAATGGCATATCAAACTTATAAGGATACAAAGTATAGACAACTTGTGTTATCAGATGTAATCGTTATTAAAGAACTATTAACTTTTAGAGGCTCTATTGATGATACCAGCTTAAATCAAGGGGCATGTGCGACCAATTCATTGAAATTAAACACAGAAGTTATTAGCCTATTTGCCGATTTAGATGAATTAATTAAAAAGTCCTTAAATAAAGAACAAATTAAATTACTTCATTATATTGCTAAAGACTATTCCTACTATACTATAGGTAAAATTTTAGGAATACCTGTTAAAACAGTAGGAAGTAAATTTAACACGATTTGTTTACGAATAAAACAAGAAAACGATCGACAATGGCGCAAAGCTACCTATATTAACAAGTTGCATTTAAAAACAAAAAGCTGTAGTAAATGCAAAGATATCCTCCCTGCGACAGATGAATTTTTTAGTGTCAATAGTAGCAGTAAAGATCTTCTCCATTCACAATGCAAAAAATGTAAAAAATAGACCTGGGCGAAAAAGGTGGATTTTACCCTGCACTAGCCAACCTAATAGGTAGAAGGAGAAATAATATGAAATTACAATTACCTAGTTTAATCATTGAATTGCGAATGGAGCTTCCTATTGAAGACAGAGTCCAATACATACAAACGCTTTTAGAAAAAGAAAAAGTGGTTTACCGAGGGAAAGAGATCACATTAGATGACTATTTCAGCATAACTGCTCAAACCTATCATACTACTATTATTTTAGACATGCTTGCCTATTACATAACAAAAGGATATTTTACTAGGGATGAACTTTTACTAGAACAAGAAAATTTAGCGTATATAAAAGAAGCAAAAAAGCGTCATAAAAGAAGCAGGCAAATTATGAAACTATTAAGAAATCATAATACGTCACATCGTTTACAGGATAATTACGTGCTTTCTCATCATAAGCTGAAAGAGATGGCAAAAGGCTCTAGCAGACATAACACATTTTCAGGTATCTCCTATTTTGAAGCAATTAGCTTTGGGATTGAAGATGCGGAAGAGGATTTTACCTAATAAATGAATTAATATAAAATATGAAATTTTCTAATGGGGCTGTTCAGTTTACAGCCCCATAATGAAGGTTTCATATAATATAGAGGATCAATAAGAAGTAGATCTCATTTGATTAACTTCTATTAATACATGAAAGAAGGTGATGCCGATTGTATGTTTAAACTAATGTAAAAAATACATATTCTATTGTTATTTTCTATATTGAAACCTTCGAAAATAGCACTCTTCTTTAGGAGGATAAAGGAGAATGAAAATCGTAAAAACAATAACTGAATTTTATCACTTATTAGTAAATGATGAGAAGCTCCTCCGTTTACTATACTACATGCCCAAAGATACAGAGGATGATCCTCTCGATCCTTTAAAAATGAATGTCTCACAGTTACCTGAGAAAGATCATATTCTTCAAAATGTACTAGTTATCGGTGATAAAACAAATGATTTAGCGTTGGAAACCAATACTTGTCGAATTTGTTTCTACACAGGTTCACGTATACCTCAAAAAAACTATCTGAAAAGCATCAATCAATTTACAGATAACCCATATTCAAGCACCCAGCAGTATATCTTTGATATCTATACCCCTGCTTCTGCCAACAATATTGATTTTCGATTAGATTGGCTTGGTGAAGTACTAAATGAGGTATTGTTTCAGGAGGACATCGAGGAATTTGGGGATTTAAGATTCCATAGCGGACTCCCAATAACAACTGTTCCAAATGGTTTTGTTGGTTATCGTTGGACCTACATCATGCCTTCTGGCCAACAGCCTATGGGATTTAAATCATGAATATGGTCACTAAAAAGGCGTTTGGCAAACCAATTACATATAAAGGGTTATCGATCTACCCTGTAAAAATGAAGGATGCAGATGAATTTTATGAGGCTGTACAGTGCTTACTTTTACCTAAAAACGACTTTCAGCAGCCAGAAATTATCAGAATGTCTTACTTATTGTTTTTGCTTACGATGGCGCAGAACGAGGATGGCTATATCCTACTTGAAAAATTAATTGCCTTATATCGTCTAGTCTTTAAAACTGAGGACATACAAATTTCAATCAATGAAAAAGGTATGGTCTTGATAACAGTCAATGGCATTTCATTGCATGAACGTGATTTTGATAAGATTAAAACTTTAATTAGTGAGCAAAATCTAATTGATTTAGAGGATGAATTTATTGATCCAGATACAAAAAAGGCCATTCAAGAAGCACGGGCATTTATGGCAAAAAGAAAAACAAAGCAGGCCGACTTAGAGCAGCAAATAATAGCTTACCATTGTAAATCTGGACTCCCCTATCATGAAATTGAACAATTAACGCTTTACCAATTCCATAAAGGATTAATTCGAATGGACTATATGGTAAGCAGTGATGCCATTCTCAACGCTCGATACTCAGGCATGGTTGAATTTAAAAATGAGCATGAGCTTCCTCATTGGCTAAGTCATATCGAGGAGCCAAAGAAAAATGAGGATGTTATTATCACAAAATCAGCATTTGATCAACAAATGAAAAAACTGGGGCTTGCCTCTAGTTAAAATAAAAAACAATTACAAAAAGGACGGTAATCTTTTATGACACAACAAAATCAATTTTTAACTTCAGTAGCAAATGTTCGTTTATTCGATCGCTTAACAGATGAATTAATTTTAAATGGTAAGACACTACTAAATTCATCTATGACACAGGCTATTCAAACTCAGGCCATTCATGCTGGAAAAGGCTCTAAAAAGGTATATGAACTGAACTATCAAAAGGAACTAACATTCTCTATTGAAGATGCTGCTTTCGATACGGCATATATCGCCTTACAAAACGGTACAGAAATCAACCACCAACTGGCTGAGTACTACACTGACGAAATTATTTTACTTGATGCCAATGGTAAAGGAACGCTTGCCGAAACACCAATTGGTCAGGTTCATGTTGAGCAGCTTAACGGCACATTTACACAATATACGCCTGCTGGCAAAGAGATTACGGTTCCTGCACTAGCAGGTAAGGAAGTACAGGTGGTCTATGCTGTTCAGGAGATGATGGATACAATTGAAATCTCTGCTGATTCCTTCCCTAAGGCTGTACGTATGGAATTAAATGTAGATATCCGTTCGAATAATGGTAAAACAGGTGAAGTTATTATTGAAGTGCCAAACTTCAAGCCGAATGGTGCCGTTGAAATTTCAATGACACACGAGGGTGTAGCATCTTCTTCTCTAGCAGGGAGCTCACTTGCAGATAAAAAAGGAAACTATGCATATATTAAGCTTCGAAATTTATCTGAGGAAAAAGTACAATTTACTGCTCTAGCTGCAAATCCATCACGTCTAGTTCTAGATTCTGCGGTTGCCGGTGATTCTCAACGTATTTCAGTATTAGGTATTCGTGGTGCAGGCTATAGCAATGTACTTTTACAAAATAGTGATTTAACGTGGACATCAAAAGCCCAAGCAATTGCAAGTGTTAATGCAGATGGTGTCGTAACGTTAGGTGCCTCCGCAAAAGCAAATGATCAAACAATGATTGAAGTAACCGATGGAACATTAGTTGAAACTATTGCCGTAGATGTTATTTAAATAAATTAATGTAAAATGGGTAGAGATTAAATTCTCTACCCTTTCTATTGAACATAAAAGGAGCTTAAAAAATGACAAAACGTGAAACAAAATTAACGTTAGCGGATATTCAAAAAAGTGCTGATGCCATTAATAAGAAGCAAAAGTTTTATATCGATAAAGAACAAGGAAAGTTCATCTATTACTATCCAAAGTTTAGTAAACGTAAAATTACGATATTGATCAATGATTTAGCGAACTCGCTGGAATATGCTCAGCAGCATAAACTTGAATATTTTGAAAATGATTATGAGTTAAATAATTATATCTTCTTTTTAATCATTAAGCATTTTACGGATTTACAAAGTGAATTAAAGGATAAACCCATTGAAACACATTTTGCCACAATGAATTATCTCGTGGATATTGGCTGGTACGACATATTTTTAACAAAAATGTTCACCATGCAGGAAATCTCCAATGCATTAGAGGAAATTAATAAACGATTGCACTTAAGCATTAAATTTTTAGAAATGGAAAAAGAGTACTTCAATATTTTACAAGCAACTGCTGCTAAGGACACCGAAGGAACTTCAGATGAATTTTAGCCTCTGCCCATAAATAGTTAAAATTTTGAACTACTCCCCTACCTTCTTTGGGTGGGTATTTGAATATTTTAGGATATTTACTGTTTTATACAACTATAAAGAAAGATGAATCGATCACTGCCTTGTATTGATCGGTTATCTAAAATTAGGAGGGAAAATCGATTGAGTACTGGTGGTGGACAAACAAAACCAATAGAGCTATTAGCTGCTCTAGGTATCAATGACGATATTTCAAAAAAAAATATACAGACCTACATCAAAAGATTAAAAAACATACCTGCTATTAAAATGAACTTAGATGTAAAAGGTCCCAACACTCAAATATTATTAGAGTTTGAAAAACAATTACAAGCCCTGGAGCAACAACTACAGAGCGTTAACCAAAAATATCAAGAAATCGGAAGTGGCGCAACCCCTTCCCTCTCATTTTTCGACGAATTGAAGAAGCAGATCACCCACTCTGTGAAATCAATTAACACACTATCTCAAGCATTTGGTGATGCCAACATCAATGTCAGCAAATTTTACAAGCAGCTAGCAAAAACCCCGGCTGGTGACCTACGAACATTAGAAAATATTGTATCTAAACTAAAAACTGAAGTAGAAACTATCAGCTTTAATCATATTCAATTCGGAGGCATTCAAGAAACACTTGCAAATCTACAAGCCTTAGAATCCAATTTATATTCGATATATGAATTGAATAAGGCCTATGCAGATACAGCCGATTTCGAACAACTAACTTCCCAGATAACAGATTTAAACACCCAGCTATCCAATATTCAGCTTGGTGAAGGCTTAAACATAGCAGGATTATCAGACATCCCACAACAACTAGAAAAGATTAACAAAGGTATCGAGGCCTTTGGAAAAAATACAGCCGCTGCGGCTCAAAGTGCTAATGTGTCAATATCTACTATAACGAGTTGGATGGGTCAAGTATCCACATTTAAAACATTTGCAGAAGAAGTTAGCGGTACAACTTTATCTCCTAAGGCAATTAGAGGATTTAATATAGCTGGAATTCTCATAAGTATTGGTGAATTTGCGTTAAATAAGTATTCAGAATATAAAGAAAAAGAAAAACAAAAACTTGAGGAATTAAAAGCTGAAGACCAAGAAATATTGAAATCCTATAGTTCAAATGCAAATGAAATCAATAGTCAAGTAGATAGATATACTCAATTAGAGAAATCCATGGCATTAGGAAATGCTGATCCTACTGTTCTTGCAGAATATCAGGATATTTCTAATCGACTGGGTGAACTTTTACCTCATATGGTTGCCCATGAAGATGAATATGGTAATAAAATAATTGGTTCTTCAGAGGCTCTGAAAGTAAAAATCGAACTTCTGAAAGAACAGCAGGCTTTAGAAACGCAAATTGCTGGCGAAGCTACCAAAGAAAAACGCAATGAAGATATAAAAACCCGAAAAGGTGCTATTTCTGACTTAGAGGATGAGTATGACAGTAAACTAAATGATGCTGCAAAGGATCTAAGAAAAAAAGCTAAAAATTTGCCAACAAAAGAAATGTTTTATGGTTATAATCATAAACCAATGTTAGATTCTCCAGAAGATTTTGACGATAAAATAAAGAAATTTAATAAACTTCAATCTGCTGCTGAGAAAAGTGGCAATAAAAAACTTGCAGATGATTACAAAGAACTAAGCGATGCTCTCAAGTATCATAAAGAAGAAATTATTAAAACCGAATCCGAGCTTAATCAAAATGTTTTAGCTCAAAAAAATGACTATATATCAAATATTGCTGATGTTATCAATGAAAACGATAAATTAACAGACAGTGTTAAAAACAATGCTGAAGGTTTTGCTGCTCAATTAATTGCCGCTGCAAATACATCCGATTTAGATACTTTGCAAGAATCATTAACATCATTATTTTCAAACGAAGACGCCTCTACATTAATTAATGACGTTATAGGTTCCTTTCAAAATATGGAAAATGCTACATCTGAAACGTTTAACTCAATGGCAAGTCAAACTCACGATAAAATAGAGAATATATCTGATGACCTATTAAAGCTTGGTTTAAGCGAAGAAGAAGTAAATAGTATTATGGGTTCGTTGGAAAAACGATTTACTGATACAACTCGAACTCAAAGAGAACTGTCCAATGAAATGAAAGTTAATAACTTAACATTCGCTGAAGCAAAAGACAAAGTTCTTGGTTACAACGAAGAAGTAGAAAAATTAACAACCATTTATGAACAACAAGCAGGTGTATCACAGAAAAAAGTAAATGATACTTCGGATTTATTATTCCAATATGAATCATTAACAAATCAGTTAAATGGTTATACTGAAGAAGAAATTCGTAACCTTAACCAAAAAGGTAATTTATCAGCTGAAGAGCAGAGTCTAATAGATAAATTGAATTCAAAAGATTTGATTATGAGTAGTTTAAATAAACTCTACCCTTCTCTTCTTGACCAAGATGGTAAAGCTATAACCTTAAGTGAAGAAAAAATTAATGCCATTCAAGCTGAAAATCATGCAAATGAAACATTATTAAAAGCATACCAATTGGTTCGTGATGGAAAATTAAGTGTTGAACAACAGATGACAGTGGATGCTGCCAAAGCGGCTAAAGATCGAATTGAGGTTAAAAAAAGTGAAATTCAATCTTTAATGGCCGTTAATTTATCATTACAGAAATTTATTGATAAACAAGATAAAGGTTCTGAGATGACCAATGAAGAAGGTCTTGCAGCATCGCGAGCTTCTATGGTTCAAGCTGCTAATAATGACAAAATTGAGGAAAAAACAAATGAGTTAAATTCCTTCCAAAAAATCTTAGATAGTAATATATCCTCAATTGATAAATTTATTTCTGCCAAAGGTTCATCACAAAAGGCATTCAATGCTGCCAATAAAACAGCGAAAGAATCCAACAAAACAACAAAAGATTCCATCTATATCACAGACACATTTAAAAAATCTTTAGAAAAGCTCAATTCCGAAATTGAAAATCAAGTAAAAGTTCAATCTAATTTCCCAAAGCATTCTGATGAATATCGAAATTCACTGCAGGCTCAGCTTAAGCTTGAAAGGGAAAAGTTAAATTTACTTGAAAGCCAAGAAAAATCTCTTAAATCTCAAATTTCTTCCGGAAAAATTAATAAGACTGGAACGGTTTCAAATGCTTCCACATCTACTACATCTCAAAAGCTAAGTGGTTGGTCAGGTAAAATATCAAGTAACTTTGGAAATAGAATGTTAAACGGTGAATTAGATAATCATCGTGGCATAGATATTGCTATGTCTCGAGGAACTAAGGTAGACGCAAATATTAGTGGTAAAGTAATTGCCAGTGGTCGAGCAGAAGATAATGACTACGATTCAACCTATGGTAATATCGTTGTTATTCAAGATGCAAATAATTTAAAACATATTTACGCTCATTTAGATAAAGCAGTTGCTAAATTGGGTTCAACAATTGAAGTAGGACAGCAAATAGGAACTGTTGGCTCAACTGGTAAAACCACTGGTCCACATTTACATTATGAAATTAATAAAAATGGAAATGTACCGATCAACCCCATTGATTACTTAAACAATGCAAAATCAGGCTCTGTAAGTTCTACAAATTATACTGCTATTGACACATCACAGCAGGCTATTGATCAAGCTATTTCCGAATTAAATTCCCTATCAAATAATATTGTTCAACAGAAAGTAAACATTACAGATTTAGAAAAAAGAGTTCTTGATACATATTTAGAGAAATTTGATCGTAAACGTTCTGTTATCGATGCTAATCTATCTCATGAAGAAGAAAAGATAAAATTAGTAGATAAATCATCTGACAGATACACTAAAACATTGGATTTGCAAACAAAGTATTTGGAGCAAAAACAAGCAGTCAATCAGCAGGAGCTAGAATTTTTAGAAAAGATAACTACTACAAAAGGTTTAAATAGTCAAACTGTAGAAGAATATTCAAATCGAATGCTCGAACTCAAAACTGAAATGCATTCTGTTAATTCAGCATTAGGTGAGATGTCTCTGGCTTATTTAGATGTATACGAAGCTCAGCGCAAAACCGAGGACTCCAAAATCGAACTTGAAAGCTCCAAGCTGAAAGAACTAGATTCTAATTCCAATGCTTACATTCAAACTCTTCAATCGATTACTTCTCATATGGAGAAGAAGCAAGCTATTAATAAAAATGAATTAAAGTATTTAGAAGCTCAAATAAAATCTGGTAAATATTCAGGAGAAATTCTAGAGCAATTAAAAGACAAATATGCTGCATTAACTGTTCAAATTCAAGATTTATCAGTTGAATTACGTCATAGGAATTATGAGATTATCATTAATCTTCAAACAAGATTCGATGAAAAAATTAAGGAAAAAGAGTTCAAACTGCAACAAAGCAAAATCATTCAGTCCATGTATGAAACTGTGAGCGATTCAATGACTGAAAACGAAGCAAAAGTTAAAGAATTAGAGCGCTCTGGTGATGTACTAAAGGAGCTAAACTCCCAGGTTTCTTTATTGAATGGATTAAGTGAAGACATTAATAACCAAATAATAATTACTCAAAATCAATTAAGAAGTGTAGAGTTGAATCCTGATGATATTAAAGCTTTAAAAGAAGATCTTCAAAATTATAATTTAGAACTAAAAAATAAGAAATCGGAAATACTTAAAACAGAAACACAAATAGAATCTAAAATTATTAAACAAAAAAAAGACTTGGCAGAAACACTCATCAAGGCCTATAAAGATTACATTCAGGAACAAAAAGATGCCGTTATTCGCCAATATGAATTTGAAACTGAAGCTGAAAATAAGCGTCATGAAAATATCATGAAAAATATTGACGATGAGAGAAATAAATTTCGAGAAGCTATAGAAGAACGACTTCGATTAATTGATCGACAAGAAGCTGAACGGGATTACTCTATGGATATTGACAAATTAGAGAAAGAGAAAAATGATATTCAACGTCAAATTGCGCTCCTCTCTCTTGATGATAGTCATGAGGCAAAGTCTAAACGTAAAAAACTTGAAGAGCAACTCTTCAACATTGAAGAGGACATTCAAGAAAAACGTCATGATCGAGATATAGAACTACAGAAGCAAAGTCTAAATGATCTTCTTGAAATGAAAGACAAAGAGATAGATGGTAAATCTAAAGTTGAAGATGACTATCATAATCAAGAATTGAAACGTATAGATGACCTAAAGAGTTATTGGGAACAACATTACAATGATTTATTAAACGATGAACGAAAGTTTGCACAAATACGAGAAGATATTGTTAGTGGTAACTTCGAAAATATCCGTTTAGAATTCGGTGGTTTCATAGACTGGCTAGAGATGACCATGCCAGAATTAGGAAACAATTTAGATGGAACTATGAAAGCAGTTGGTCTAACTATCCGTCAAAACATTATTGATACACTAAAAGAAGCTATGAACCTTATGACGCTTGTACAGAATTCTTCTATTCCTACAGGTATTTATGGTTCTTCTGCTGACAACGATTCTTCGTATCAAAATTCTATTAAAAATAGTAAACTCAGTCTTGGAGATATGCAGGTTTTACTAGGAAAATATCTAACTGATAATTTAGCACTGCAAGTTGATAATCCCATAAGAGCTGCTAATATTCGGGAAAAAGCTCATACACTAGCCTCACAAGGTCGGGAAAATGGTTCTGAATTTAAAGCTACAGATTCATTTGATAGTATAATTAATAGCTTATCTAAGTCCGATTTAACAGCATTCAGTGAATTTTTAAAAAGCAATGCTACTGTTGTTATGACACCTGAATATCAAAGAAAGATTATAGATTTATCAAATCGATTATATTTAGCTGGGATGAATTATTCACCAGATGAACTTCCTCAAAATACAAATTCAACTTCACAAATTAGACATTTATCTGATGCTGACTTTAAAGTAATTATGGGGAAATATATGACAGATGTATTAGCTAGCAATGCAACTCCTGTCAGAGCTGCTAATATTCGGGAAAAAGCTCATACGATAGCAAAAGCAGGACGCAGAGAAAACTCTTCTATTGAAACAAATTCTAGTTACAATACTGAGATAAGTAAATTAAGTAATGAAGATTTGGTACGTTTAAGTAACTTTGTCATGAAAAATTATACTATTTTTGATAGTACAGAAATGCAAAATGAATTAAAAAATTGGGCAAAATTACTATTAGGAAATAAAGCCTCTGCTTTACATGGAGGGATGACAAAATGGAGTGGGAATGGTATTGATGGTAAAGGAGGCAAAGAAGTAATTGTTCATCCTAATGAATTAATCAACTCCCCTATTGATACAAAGCGCCTATTAGATATGGCAAATATAATGGAACGAGCCGCAAACTTCTTCACACCAATGATACATACTATTAGTAATCCTACAAGCTTAATTAGTAATGTAGCTAGTATGGGGGGTGATACATATGAATTCAATTTTGATATTGGTGAAATGATCGCCAATAAAACAACGGCTAATAATTTTGCAAAAGATATTTGGAATGATTTAAGAGTTAAGAAAGGAGTGAAATAATGCTCGAAAACACTAGCTTTACTTTCAATGGGATATCCTCTGAGGATATGGGAGTAATGATGATTAATCCAAGCAGTGGACTTTACGAAGAGACATTCCTTCCTTCAAGGAATATAATTGATACGTCTGTTTTTAAAGGAAAAAAGCGTTACTTTAAGGGAGTGGAGATTGAGCCACTCTCTTTTTCTATGGCTATTTGGATTAAAGACTGGAGAGATAGAAATAATATTCGAGCTATTGCAAGATGGTTATGGACGGATTTCTATTGCCCCCTTTGGTTTAATAATGAACCTGAGAAAATCTATTATGCAATGTTGACAGGCGAACCCAAGCTTATTCATAACGGATTGAGGGAAGGTTTTATTGAATTAACCTTTAGATGTAAAGATGCCTACCGCTACTCCCCTAAGAAAACATATGATTTTCATGTGGATGGTGAAGAAATTTGGAGTTTTTTCAATGAAGGCGATGCAACCATTCGACCTTTTTTAAAAATAACACAAATTGGAGATAAGATTCCGATTATTATTCGAAACATCACAGATAATAAGGAATTTATCATTACAAACGTTTTAGCTAATGAAATCGTTACAGTTGACTGTGAAAATGAAATGATTGTGTCCTCTCAAGAATATAATTCTCGTTATTTATATGATTTTCATAATGACTATTGGTTAGATTTTCAGGGGGAGGAAGCGAGAGAATGTAATTCTAATTATGAGATACAGTTCCAAGGGAATTATAAAATTGAATTTAGTGTTGAATACAAATACCTACAGGAAGGAGGTGAATTAACATGGGAGCTATAAGCTATACAAATACGGTAAGTGATCATACTTATCCACTATTAAAACTTTGTAAACCTGACCGTACTGTTATCTCACCATTAAAGGAAATATATGGATTAAGTTTAACTATTCGCCTAGGAGCTATTAACGAAATCAGTTTTACGATTCCTACAAAAATTGAACGACAGCATATTTTAGTAGACAATCCTTTAATTGATCTAATCAAAGATCGCTATTATTTAAAAATGACCTACAACAATCAAGTAGAATATTTCCTTTTTTTAGATAAAAATAAGCAAGTAGGCAACGATGGAAATTCAATTTCTTATACAGCCTATAGCTGTGGTATTGAATTAGCAGACAAAAACATTCGCGACTATGAAGAAACCTCTAAAACTCTATCTGAATATGTAAATTTTTTCTTAGCAGAAACGGAATGGAAGTTAGACTATGTGGATGCTGCATTTAATTTGAAATATCGCTCATTTGATGTAAGTTCTGCCACAGTTTTACAGTGCTTATTTGATATTGCGGAAAGGTTTAATGCATTAATTGTCTGGGATACGAAGAATCGTAAGGTTAATCTTCATCAGCCTAATCATATAGGAATGAATCGCGGTGTTAGGCTAAAAGAGGGCATATTACTTGATTCCCTTTCAGTAGCAACTAAGGCCGAAGATATGGTCACCCGCTTAAAAGCTTACGGTCAGGACGGCTTAGAATTTCGAACGCTCTCCCCTACTGGTTCAAACTACTTAGAGGATTTTAGTTACTTTATGTATCCTTTTGAATGTGACACTAACTACAACGTAATAAAACAATCGGATTATATGTCTAATCAATTATGTATAGCTCTGACAAAATACAAAAGAAAATTACAATCATTCCAGGGTCATTTCGATTCATTAGTAGCACAGAAGAAAACAAAACAAGATGACATTCAGCAAGAAGAACAAGAATTATCTAATTTAGAAACTCAATTAAAAACCTATTTAAATGAACGAGATGTTATCAACTATACCTATCAAGATCAAGCACCTGGTAGAGCTGATTGGTCAAATGTTATTTCCCGCATTAATACTAAACAAAATGAAATTAATAATAAAAATTCGCAGATCGCAACTTTGAACATACAATTAATGAATATTGAGCAGCAGATGTTGGATTTAGGTCTTCAATTAAAAATGGAACATAACTTTTCCCCTGAAGAAATCACAGAATTAAATAAATACATCATTGTCAAAGAACACCACAACGATTCTATTACGGATGAAAAGGATTTATTGGAAGAGGCTAAAGAAATATTTAAAATGCTAAACGAACCACCTATTCATGTCAATGTCGGATTAGAAGGTTATTTAAGCAATCTTCATGAAACCATGTCAATGAAACAAATTGCAATTGGTGACATTATCCGAGTTCAAAATGATGAACTTCGTGTCAGGCTAACATTAAAAATTATAGAAATGCAATTTGATTTTAATAATGACTCTGTCAATTTAACGATTGCTAATGGCAAAGATGTTGTGGATGAGAATGGGAAATTAAAGAAAGTCATTTATGACATCTCCAATACATCTACCACAGTCAATATGGATAAGTACAAATGGAATCAAGGCAAAGATGCAATGGACGGTGTCACACAAATTCTTAATAGTGAATTTGATACGGCTAAAAATATCCTCCTCGGAGGTTATGCAAATTCTACTACAATCAATGAACGAGGACTATACTCCAAGGATTTACAAGATGATAAAACCTACCTTGTAATTAATAACGCCTTAATGGCCATAACTCCTGACGGTGGCAACTCTATAGCTGTGGCGATTTCTAAGCGTGGAGTACACGCAGAGGTAATAGCTGGACGACTACTGTTAGGGAATAAACTACATATCGAAGATGAATTAGGCATAGTCACGATTTATAACGGACTTCAATCCGTTTATGATACAAATGGAAAAATTAAAGTGCATCTTGGCAGGTACCCTCATCCAGACGCCCCTTCCCAATATAAATATGGCTTACGGGTATATGATGGTGCAATTGATATTCGATCATCCTCCAATGCCCATCGAGGCACTCAATTAGATGGAAGCGGCTTTAGAGCTTTTAATAACAACGGTGTACGTACCTTTAATGTCGATGCAACAACAGGTCAAGTTGAAATTATCGGCGATTTAACTATTAAGTCCTCCCCTTCCTCTTATCGTGGTGTAGTGATTACTTCTTCAGGAATTACAGGTTATAACGCTTCTGGTGGCATTACTTTTGAGCTAAATGCTAATTCAGGTAGAATGACATCTCAGGAAAACTTTCTTATTCAGACATCTACTTCTCCAAATCGCGGGGTTAAAATCGACGACTATGGTATTCGTGGATACAATACGAATGGTACAAAAACCTTTGAAATTGATATTTATGGGAATGCTACCTTTAGTGGGAATATCACAGCTTCGAATATTTATGGAACTACGATAAATGGTGGTACTATTTCTGGAACAACTATAAACGGAACCACTATCAATGGTGGTACTATCAATGGTGTGCAAATTAACTCAGCTAATATCAATATTACTGAGAGTGTAATGATTGGTAGCAACTTATCCTTACAGGGTGAAACTTCTACAATTGAATTCACTAACGGTATAAATTGGATTACTTCCAATTCTAATGGATTAATGCTTGGTGCATTGGGTAGTGTTACTATAACAGCACCACATACCTTATATTTAGGTTATTCTGATAGAACTACTATAGATTTTATGGGTGGTAGGTCTGCTAACGGTGAAAACATTAGAGTTGGGTATGCTAAAAACGCTGAGTTCTCAAACTTTGCAACATATTGTCAAACATCTAACAATTCAAATGATTCAAAATATGTACAAGGTCTATATATAGCTTATAACTCTACGTTTGTTTATATACGTGACAGTTCAGGACAAAACGTAGCGCAATTAAAACGAAGTGATGCTTGATGAATTATTTTATTGGATTATTCTTAAAAGTACAGTTAGATATAATTATAAGTGTAAATGATTGTAAAGGAGAATGAATTTAATGAAGAAGTTATTATTAGCAATTACATTAGGTCTAGGTTTGACATTTGCAACAGTTACAGTAGATGCTAAAGAAGTTGATGTTAAACAAACTCAAGTAGAATAAGGTGCACAAATTTCTGTGAAGTATATTGGATTATATAAAGGTGTTCACATCTTTACTAAAATTGGCGGTCAAGAAATTCCAGTATTCCTTTCTAATGAAGAAGTTGAAAAGTCAGGAACTAAACTTGAAACTGATGTAAAATATAGAATTATCTAGAAAGAGAAGCGCAAAATTTTAAATCAATTACAAAATTATAGTGGATGAGTTGCTCTTAATTGAGTAACTCTTTTTTATTTTATTTTTAAAGGAGAATTAGGAAATGCAAATTAAAAATAAAGATATTTCAAATACATATAAAATGCTTTTTGATTTAGAGCTTAAAGGTAAAACATCTAGATTGCGTTCAAGATTTAATCGCTTGTTACATGATCATTACAACAATACTGTGCAAATTGAAGAAAATGAGTTAAGAAATCAATATGCCATTAAAGATGAAAATAACGAAATTATTATTGATGACAAAGGTAATTTTAAAGTAACAGAAGAGTATTTAAATGAAATGAGTATTTTATTAAATGAAGAATTACATATTGATTTAAATGAAGCAAACAAAGAAATGTTACTCACTGTAGCTAACCTATTCCTAGATGAAGAATTGATGATCGTTTCAGGAGAATTAGCAGAAACATATGATTCAGTTTGTGAACAATTTGAATATGTAATTCAATTTTACGAATCACAAGATTAAAAAATACATAAATAAAGGAGCTTATTGATGTCATTTAAAAATGAATATACATTAAACGTAGATATCAAAAGAAGAATGACGAGTGTTGTTCCTACCTTTAAGCAAGGAGATTCAGCAACATTAAAATTTAAACTATTTGATGATGGCAAAAAGTTCGATTTAGCTGCTTTTACGAGGGCTGAAATTACATTTAAATTGCCTTCAGGTCAAACAATTGTTGGTGAACCATACATAGACGTTAACACTCAAATGATTGTTTATAATTTCGTTGGTGTAGAAATGAATGAAGCCGGAAAGCTAACAACCATTCTTTCTATATATTCTGGTACTTCAATGGTATCAATTCAACCATTCTCTATTTTCATATTTGACCACCTAAAAGATAAAGACCTAAGCTATATCGGTATTCTTCAAGATTTGATCGCCGAGGTTCAATTACTTAATGAAGAAGTGAAAAGTACCCTATCTGAAGCAAATAATTTAAAAGACAAATTAAACAACGTACTGATTGAGGCAAATAATGCAGAACAAATAAGAAATACAAATGAACAAAATCGGATCACTTCAGAAAATACTAGAAATTCTAATGAGAGTGCTCGACAACAAAATGAATTAGATAGAAAAAATGCTGAAAGTATACGTGAATCCAATGAAGCTATCAGAATTAAAAATGAACAAAATCGTCAGAAAGAGTTTGATAACAAAATTAATGAAGCTGAGGAAGCTATTACAGATACTAAGAAAGCTACTAATGAAGCTAATCAAGCAGCAGAATCTATAAAAGGTTGGGGTCAGGCTACTGTATGGAATAGCACTACTACTTATTCTAAAAATAACGTTGTAACTTATAACGGTAGTACATGGCAATCTAAGGGAGATAACAACCTTAATTCTATTCCATCAGAAACGAATGCAAACTGGATTCTATTAGCATTACGTGGTGTAGATGGTACTGGTGCTGTCTCAACTGTTAATGGTAAAAGTCCTGATGGTGCAGGTAATGTAGAGCTAACAGTAGATGAAATTGGAACTTATACACAACAACAGATTGATGATAAAGACACAGCAATAAAAGAATATTTCACTGATAAAGGTATCGGTGATAAGGTAATCGTTATTTCAGAACAAGATTATATTGATGCTGATTATAATGGTATGTTTTGGGTTAAAAATGACGCCCTTGATTTTCTTCCTACAGAAGCAGACCATGCAGCTACTTTACTAGTTTATGAAAATCCTGATAACGAAAATGTTGTTAAGATATTCAACGTAATTAACCCCACTACTGCTATTTCCTATATGCGTACTTATACGTACGATCATACAAGTTCATTAATCCATGATTCCGGATGGATTGAAGGTGGAGGTGGATCAGGTACTGGTGGCGGTGGAAATGTAAGTGTTAATTCTTATCCATTAGTTACTGACAGTGTAAGTCAAACAATATGGGAATTACCAATAGGAATATACAATCAAGTGACTGACTCAGTAATGGTATTCCATAATACAGTTTTCCTTGAGCAGGTATCTTATACACTTACTAATAACCGTCTCTCTATTCCTGATAATCCACATACTGAAATTGAAGAGAATAATGTTGTATTAGTTGTATTCCGTAACATGCCTAATATGAAAGTAGAATTTGATGGTAATAACATTATTGATGGTTCTATTCCTCTATCAAAATTAGGTCAAGACGTACAAGATGCTATCAACAATGCTGGAGGTAAGATTGAATTAGTAGACAACTTAACTACAGATGATGCTACTAAGGCTCTAGCGGCTTCTCAAGGCGTTGTTATTAAAAAAGAGCTAGATAAAAAGTGGCAAAAAGGTGTTTATAATGATACTGACATTACCAACTTAGGCAGTAAAAGAGCTACTAGGACATTTACCATAAATCAATCTGATTGGAAAAACACAGGGAATGTTGAATTGTTAGATATTATTATTCCATTTAGAGGTGCTTTCTCAGGTGTTATTAAAGCAACCTATTCTGTTATGTGGGGAATGTCTGGGTCGTGGGGAAGTACAGAAGTAGTCTATAATATCGGTAGCTTTATTCCTGAAACTAAATTGAATGA
Source organism: Lysinibacillus sp. UBA6686 (assembly GCF_002455205.1). Lineage (NCBI taxonomy): Bacteria > Bacillati > Bacillota > Bacilli > Caryophanales > Bacillaceae > Lysinibacillus > Lysinibacillus sp. UBA6686. The sequence goes on from NZ_DKJS01000023.1 coordinate 83,964, forward strand.
TTTTACTATAGTAACAGCAAGTAGTGCAATGATGCGAGATTTTAAGGTAGGTAAACCATATATTGATAATACTACAGGTGACATTGCTATTCAGTTATATAGAGCACCTGATGCAAACAATCCTTTAGAAATTACTCTAACAGTAGACGGTACTTATAGTAGCTCTACATACAATAGCAATTTATTTAATGCTCTAAAAGATAGTTTTACTAGTACATCTGACACAGGCTCACCTACTGGATTAGGATATCCGTGGACACCACAAGCAAGCCAAATACCAACTTATGACGCTATTTATAGATGGGATAGAAAATCAGATTCAATAGCTTTTGATAAGTCAAACGGTACTACTTACCCTGACCCTAATACTTTCTTAGATACGACATTTATAACTAATCATGCTAATGCCCAAAATGCGGGAGAAAATAGTTTTTGGTATATCGAGCAAGTGTTTTATGGTGGTAATAGTGCAACTAATGCACGTTCTCAGTTTGCTAGAAGTTATTTAGGGAATGCTGATATGAAAGTTAGACATTATCATCCAGATACAGGATGGTCTGCTTGGTCACCTTCTATACAACAGCTTTTTACATCTGTCAGTGATGGAAAAACGAAAGTGGCGAGTGCCATTTCTGACAAAGGTGTTTATACCTCGCCAGTAGAAACGTTTGACAATATGGCAAACAATATTAGAGCTATACCAACAGGCGGTAAAAAAGCAACAATAAGTATATCTTATAACGATATCCCTCCTAATCAAACTACAACGGTAACTTCTCAGCCAGTAAACTTCCTACCTTTGAATACTACAACTGATATGTTAGGTTCAGTAATATTCAATGGTCAAGTTAGAAACGTTGGCGACAACGCACAATATATTAGTGTTCCGTATATTTCTGAAATTACTGTTAATGGCATAGGTAACGGTCAATTCACATTATCGTTTAAAATAAAAAATCCAATGATAATAGTAGGATACCGTAATACATTCCAAGTAGTACTACATGAACAATAATAAAAAGAAAGGAAGAATTTTATGCAATTAGATAATCGCATTATTTATAACAAAGTAACAGGAACAATTTTACACCAAACAGGAGAAGCTAAAGGTGATGTAGTGCCACATGAACAAGAAGTAGAACTTGATTTCATTGATGTACCTTATGGCTCAATTAATTACTCTAAACAGTTTGCTTTAAAAGTAGAAGGTGGAGAAGTAATCTTTGAAGATTTTCCTGTTGAAGAAACAGAAGAACAAAAACTTATTAAACAATTAGAAGAAGATATTCGACTATTAAAATTAGAAGATGGAGGTATTATCTAATATGGCAAAGAAGAAAACAATCGTAGATATGGAAATAGTTGAAATTGTTGCTAGACGTATTGCTACTGGTGTCTATAATCCTCGTACAATGGAAAGATATTTGCTTAGTGATGTAACAAACGAAGATTATCGTCCACATATTATTAATCATTTAGTAGAAGTATATGGATGGGAGTTAGATGCTGATGGCATACCAAGGGAATCAAATTAATTATAATAATCTTAATGATGAATTAAAAGTAAAAGTAGATAAAGCAGAAGGAGTAGAGAGTCAAGTTTCGGCTCTCACTTCTAAAGTTGATAATTCGTGGCAGTTAGGTAAGTTTAATGACACCGATATTACCAATATTGGACAAACAAGTGTATCTAGAGTATTCCATATATATAATTGGGAAGCTCCCGACAGTAATATTGAACAAGCGTCAATAGTGATTCCAGCAACTATCTTTAGTGGAACTGTTAAAGTCAGTGTAACTGGAAGTTATGTGGGAACAAACGGTTCAGGTGCTTTTGAGTATGAAACATCCTATCTTAAAATAGACAATACTGTACACACCTACAATAGAATTATATATAAAGCAGATGATGGTATAGCTACTCAATATTATTTCCCTGACTTTAATCGAAATGAACATCTTTTCACCATTCCTATTGTTCGAAGACCAAACGCACTGAACAGATTGACTGTTAAGGTTGAATTGTTAGGTATATTTGAAGCTTTCAATATGTTAAAAGATGCATATATAGTACATGAGGACTTTGGTACATCATGGCATAGTTATCCATGGAAACCTCAAACATCTAGTTTCGTACAGAGGAACCAGAACAATACTATCGGCAGTGTAAACACATTCACGGCAGAAGTCCCTTTTATTTTCGAAAGAGATGATGTACATTCTCATGCTTTTCATAAGTCGGCAGATGGTGCGTTGCATATAGCTCCATCCCGTGAGGTAAATGGCGTAGGTGGATGGAATTGGGATAATGGTCTGAGACTAGACCCTAATGGTTATGGAAATATAAAAGGTCTAATTGTTGATGGTGTTGATTTAAAGCAATCTGTAAGTAATGGTAAATCTCAAGTTGCAAACGCCATTACCCAAAAGGGAGTGCCCACATCAGCAGATGCAGAGTTTGCAACGATGGCTAATAATATTGGACAAATAAAAACAGGAAAAAAATACGCTAGAGGTAGTGGAACCTTGCAACGAGTCGGTCAATATCTCAGAATTGTAGTCACTGGATTAGATTTTAAACCGTCTATAATATTAATATCTAGAATGGGAATGCCAGAAACTAATGTAATGTGGAAATCTATATATGTAGATGGAAATGCTTTTATGCCAGCCTCCACTAGTATCAATATGTACACATATTATAACTCTAGAGATACGAGTTTTAACACTGTATATGGTGCTCTTGCACATTCATCCTATGGGGGGTTTGAGATGAATGTGGCAAGCTATGTGCAAGGGGTAGATGACACTGGAACATATACATGGATTGCGTTTGAATAAGGGGGTATTTAATTTAAAATAGGAACTAAAATCTGTAAGTAATGGTAAAGGAGTTCAAACTGCTTCGGATGCTACATTTGCAACAATGGCTAATAATATTAATGCTATACAAACAATCGGAGGAGCAAAAGGGAATGGAACTTCATATATGTCTGACTCTTCTACAATTTTCAGTGTGTCTGGACTGTCATTCGAGCCTAGAGTTATAAACATCTATTCATCCAATGGCGGAGCAAGAATAATATACAATCCTATGGTCAGTCATATTGCAGACACTTTTGCTTTCGATACAAACAACTATAGATGGCATAATTACGGAGGTACAAATGTACAGTTACTACCCAATGGATTTATACCAACTGCACCTAATTTATTAGGAAGTTATTATTGGGAAGCATTTAAATAAAATAAAAAGGAGAGAATCATGCAATTAGAGAACCGTGTTATTTACAATAAAATAGTGTAAATCAAGTTAGAAATGTAAATTATTTCACAACAGAATAAGAAAGGGAGATAATATGATTTTTGTTGAGTTAGGAAACCAATCAGAACCATTAAATTTTTAATGAATTACCAACTCCTACTGAACGTGAAGAAGTATTATTGAACATTGGTAATTCTTTCAAGTACTTCCCTAAAGAATTACCATTCACAAAATGATTCTCTAAGAATCAATATCATGAAAATGTAGAAGATGTGGCTAATTTATACGAAATAACTCTACATGAGCATATGGATAAATTAATTGATGAATTAAAACCGGATGTAGACAATTTCAGTGGTACAAGCGAGTACATTCGATAAAAGGTACATATTAATACTTTACTAGAGTAGGTGCGAGCTATCCCTCCCCTACTCTTTTACTATTTTGATAAAGTCGGTGATTAAAAATTGATTAATGAAAAACTAGGTGAACGATTAGCCAGTGCTGAGGTTGAAATTAAGAATCAAGAGAACCGAATTTCAAAATTAGAAGGTAATCATGAATTATTATATCGTTTAACATTAGTATCCGAACAGCAGCAGGAGATGAATAAGCATCAGCAAATCCAATTACATCGAATGGATAAAACCTTTAATAATATTAATATCAATCTTACAAAATTAAATATGACCCAGGTTGAATTACAGGAGGATGTTAAAGGAATTGGAAAACGTGTGGATAGTATTGAGGAAGATCTAAAGGAGGAATCTGAGAAGGATTATATCTCTATTGGTGACATCATTAAACAATATCTGCATTGGTGGATACTTCTTCCTACAATTATAATTGGTGCTTTTATTTTAAAATTATTTGGCTTATAAGAAAGGAATGATGCCCGATGAAAATTAATTGGAAGGTTCGCATTCGCAATCCTCAATTTTGGATGACGGTAGGATTATCCGTAATCACTCCCCTCTTTGCTTATTATGGCATTACTGGAGCGGATTTAACTACTTGGCAAAGTGTGTGGACTTTAATTATGGATGCAGTTTCAAATCCATATGTGTTAGCGTTAATTGCCGTTAGTACATATAATGCTATTCTTGATCCGACCACGGCTAGCCTAAGTGATTCCTCAAGAGCATTAACCTATAATAAACCGAAACGAGATGAATGATAATGGTTGATTTTATGAGTCCTGTGAAGAATGCTCGGTTAACTAGTAAATTTGGTTGGCGAAATATCGGCTTTGGCAAGGAATGGCATCAAGGCATCGATTTAGCATCAACAGGAAAGGTTCCGATTGTTGCTAGTGCGGCTGGTATTGTTACGCGAGCACAGGCATTCAGCAGCTATGGAAATGTTGTGATGATTAGGCATACAATCCATGGCAAAACATATGAAACAAATTATGCTCATTTGGATTCTTCCTGCGTTCAGGTAGGACAAAAGGTGAAGCAGGGACAGCAAATCGGAATTATGGGAAATACAGGACGTGCATTTGGTGTTCATTTACACTTCGAAATACATAATGGTCTATGGCAAACGGGACAACCAAATGCCGTTGATCCTATGAAATACATAACATTAACGAATGAAGCTAAAGGAGAGCTAACAATGTCACAATACAATGAATTGCTAAACAAAATAAAAGAACTGGAAAACGCTTTGCAAACAAAACAAACTATTATTCCAACGCGTAAAGCCACTGAAACGCATAAAGCTGCGTGGGATTGGCTGCAATGTCAAGGTATTACGGATGGCTCGAACCCTCAAAATTTCGTAACACGTGAGCAATTTGCATCAATGCTCAAACGTTATCATGAGTCCAACTTATAATTTCTCTCCGCCAGTAAAACCATGATACAATGAAAGGAATACTGGCAACTAAGGAGATTTTGCATGAGGCTTTCTACTATCTTTAACTTTTGTATTCTTGTATTTTTTACCCTACTTTTCGTCAATGATTTTTTCCCTGATACTACATTAGCTGCAGTACTAAGCCAAAAAATAATTCTGCTTATTTTAGTCATATTGGTCATTGTACAAATCACAATTGATAAGGGGCAATATAAAAAGCTATCTAAAAAAGCATATGTTAGCGTAACGCTGTATACCGTAGGACTATGGATTGTTTTAACATTGCTTGGTGGCAAATCTCAATTTGGCCTATCCTTCGACAGCCCTATATTTTATATCATCGTACTATTACTAGGGCTGGATTTGCTTCGAATATATCGCCAATCTAAGTTGGAACAAAAGCAATAATAGCAGAATTCGAAGCGTTAACCATCACTTTGATGATTCTATCCATCAATTGAACTGTTCTATCCATCGTTTCAATCTTTCTATCCGTCACTTTGGCGTTTCTATCCATCACTAAGCATGTCACCGATCTACTTTATTCGGTGGACATGCTTTTTCTAAATCAAATAAACAACCACTTCATTATTCTTCAAAGGATAGATTTGTGGGTTCATCCAAAAGAATGGTTTCAACACTAAAATTTGTTGTCGGCGTATTTTTATCAACTACCTCAAAACTAAGGCCATCTAACCAAACTTCTCCTTTTCCTATTAATAAAATTCCGAACGAGATGATTGCGCTGTTTTCTGGTACATCTAGAACTATAGAATAGCGATTCCAATTATTAGTACCAATGATTGGTCTATTATTCATATTGTCAAATTGAAGAATCTCGTCTGAGGCACTATCTATTCTCATCCATAGACCTGTAAATTGTTGGACATTTTTGGTTTGAATAAATCCTGAGAGCATAATCCTTTCCCCCCTGAATTTATCAGCCTTAAATTCCTGCATCATGGTTGCAAATTCTCCTGGTTCTTGTACAGTTTTCGACTTTAAATAACCAGATGCTTTCCCTTGATGTATATTTCTTCGATCTGTTCCTATTTCATAATTAAAAGGATGACTTCCACTTAAAATCCAGCCCTTCACTTTTTCCCCCATTATTTTCTCCTCCTTGTTTTCACTTATATTTTTCATAACACTTCTATATCGACCTGGTGGTAATTTATATTGTTTTTTGAATGCTCGTGTAAAAGATTCTTGTGATTCAAATTGATAATAGACAGCTATATCAATTATTCTCTCATTTGTATAAAGAAGCGTACTTGCCGCGTTTGCAAGGCGTCGCATTCGAATATATTCTGAGACAGACATTCCTACTGAATTTTGAAAGATTCTATGAAAATGATATTTTGAAAAGCCTGTAATATGATCAATATCATTGACAGAAATTTGCTCATGTAAATGAGATTCAATCCAATGTATTGTTTTTTGAATTACCCATTCATATTTCAAAGCATTTCACCTCCTCTATTCATAATCATAATGAATCATTATTAATAATTTTTGATCTTTTTTGCGGTGTTTTTAAAGACTTTTGATGATAAACCGGCATGGCTTTGCAAAACTGGCGATTACCAAGAAATAAAAGCCCATCTTTCAGTCTATTTATAGTGACGATCTATCTTGAAAAGTCTTAGAGTCCCTTCTTGGGATGGTTGGATTAACATTAAAAGTTCTTTTGAGATTGATTTTTCAGAGGACGATGGTTATTTTGATTCGGATAGAAGGTTATTCCGCACCTCAAAGGAGAATGAGTGAACCCCGATACTGGTAGTGCGATAGCGAATGGCTACTTTGGAGAATAATGCTATAAAAATTTTAACGTCCTAGAATTGCTTCTGACAGCAGTAAAGGCCTAAAATTAGGAAAGAGTTTCTTGAAGACGGAGCTTACCATAATAATAAAGTCGGTGCTTTTACAGAGGTTACCATATATGAAGATTACTTAAAGAAATGCTCTTGAATTAATGTATAGGAACCCAGCTTGAGTATGTGCTAATTATTAACCTTATGTTGTTCTGTAAGTTCTTTTTGATTGCCATATATTAAAGCTACATGATAAACTATTTCTGCACTTCAAAGGGCATAATCAATTCTAGGCTGTAGCGTCTACCAATGCTACAGCTTTTTTCTCTTATCTTTATATTGTTAAAACTACCCATTAAAGTTTCCTTGAATACAGTCTTGGTCATACAACCACACAAAAAAGCATCTACTCTCATGGAGCGATGCTTTTTTTGTGCAGAAAGTGGGGCTAGCTCATTGCTAATCCCCATTCAAACCGCTTTAAGCCCTTAAGATTCTAGTACGTTTAAAATAACATCAAGTTCATTGACTGCAAGATCAAGGCGTTCCTTTGCCTCGATGTTTTGCTGCTTTAATTGACTAAACTCTAGCAAATTTTTTTCATGCTTGAGCTTGATAGAGGACAGACGTTCAATTCGTGCCTCCACCTTTTCAATCGCTTGCTCACAAACAGCGGACCAAAGCTTTTCAGACTGCTGCATTTCAGTCGTGGATGGGTTGTGCTGACGCATAATTCGTGCATAGATCGCTTCAATTTGCTCAATTAATTCTGAGTAAAAATGTCGCTCGACACGAGTGGTTTGGAATGTTGGGTGCTCTACCTCTTTTGCATATGGGGTAATTTGACGTAGTAGCTTCCCTGCATTTTCGCCGAAACCATGTGATAGATTAAGGACATTCATCAATTGCAATAATAAACGGATTTCTTCAAGATTGATTAGCTGTGAATCGATGCTTTCCTTAAGCTTTAATGATTCCATATAGCGTCGATCAAAGTGCTCAATTTCGCCATTGCGTTGCTCTACTAAATGTACACTTGCATTGTCCTTTAAGCTTTTAATATAGCGGATGGCATGGCTCTTTAGCTCTTCCATCGACAGCAAGTTGTCATTGTCTTGTTGTGGTTTTCCTCGTTGAACATACGCAAATGCATCCATTTTTTTGGGCCATTTTGCTGCTGGGGTTTCTTCTGAGACATTATAGCGTATATAAATTCCGTGCATTCCATATCCTCCAAGTCCAATTAACAAGTATCTCTAAAGACAATAAATCGAATACGGCAATTTTTCAAGTAAAAAACTTTTAATATTTGAAAATCTTCTTTTAAACAATGCTAAAAAACCCGAATAGTTGATACTATTCAGGATTTTAAATATTAAGAGCTTGCTTGGTTTATCCTTTGACAAGCTTTGTTCTCACACGATTTGACACATATTCCACAATTAAAATAAGGAAAATTAATCCTATTAAAATAGCACCTACCTCAGACCATTTATATGCATTCATCGCAAAAATAAGGGGTGCACCTATTCCTCCAGCTCCTACTAAACCAAGTACGGTTGCATCTCGCAAATTCATATCGAAACGATAGATGACAATCGATAAAAATAACGCCGTCAATTGTGGCCATATACCATAACGAATCTTCTCCATCAGCGTACAGCCGAGAGCCTCCATCGATTCTAATATACTCTTATCCAAATCCTCTATCACATCAACATATAGCTTGGACAGCATGCCTATGGATGTTAACGACATCGTAAGCACACCAGCAAATGGCCCTTGACCTGTAACTCGAATAAACATAAGACCATAAACAATCGCAGGAATGGTACGTATAACGATTAATAGCAAACGTACCACAAATGCGATAGGTTTCGGTACAATATTGGAGGCTGATAAGAAGGCTAGTGGAATAGCTAGAAATGCTCCTACAATCGTACCAAGAAAGGCAATGGCCATTGTTTCAATTAATAAATAAGGAATCCCACCTGTAGTAGCATTAAATAGTAATGTCCAATCTGGCTGCAGCAGTCCCACTACTATATTTTTTGCGATTTTTGTCCCATTGTTAGATATTGAGTCAACATGTAACGTCGATAGAGACCATATAAATAGCAGAGCTAAAATTAAAAGGGTTAGAAAGTATGACATCCGTCGATTCGGTTGTAATTGTAATTGCTTTTCGATGGCATTCATAGCTTCACCCCTACATTAATCTCTTACGAAAATATTCACTAGTTGATTCAATGATAAAAACCGTACAAACAAGCATTAGTAAAATCATACCTACATTAGCATAGCTTCTCCACCCGATGCTTTCATTAAGAAGCAAACCAATTCCACCAGCACCGACATACCCTAGAATGGATGCATAACGAACATTTCCTTCAAAGCAAAATAATGATGTCGATATGTAATTTGGGAGAATTTGCGGTAAAATAGCATAGCGAAATGCCTGAATTGTTGGCAATCCCATTGCCTGCATAGCCTCAAATCCCTGCATATCGACATTTTCAATTTGTTCATATAAAAGCTTTCCCACATAAGCAATGGTGAATAAAAAGATGGCAATGGTTCCTGCCATTGTTCCAAGCCCAAATATAAATGTTGCAATCAGCGCAATGATTAATGTTGGTAATGTTCGAAGTAAGCTCAGCATAAATTTGCTCAACATCGCAATCCATTTATTTTTGGTAATATTGGTTGCAGCAAGCATAGCGATAGGCAAGGCACATATAGCACCTGCAACGGAGCCGAGCAATGACATCTTAATGGTATCGAATAATGGCTGCCATAGTTTCGCTACATAGCCCCAATTAGGTGGTACCATCTGCTGGATAATTACGAAAAACTGATCAATTCGATCCCTCAAGACTTCAAGACTAAAGCCCGTGATACGAATAGACAGCAATGTTAAAACAAAGAGGATAAGCCATAGTAGAGGAATGATGGAGCGTTTTTCCAGCACTTCCTTCCCATTAGGCAATACTATTTTTTTCGGCAATAGTAGCTTGCATTGCATGATGGTTGACACCTCTCCCCTCTTTCGTATCATTATAAATAAATGCAAGCGTTTCCTCGTTGATTTCATTCACCTTTCCATCAAAAACGATTTCCCCATTCCTTACCCCAATAACACGTGTTGCATAAGCCAATGCCAAATCAACGTGATGTATATTCATTAAAATTGTCATGTCTAATTCTTGATTAATGCGTTTAAAATCTTCCATCACTTGCTTAGCTGTTACAGGGTCCAATGATGCGACTGGCTCGTCTGCTAGTATAATTTTGGGGTTTTGAGCAAGTGTACGTGCCAAAGCTACACGCTGTTGCTGACCACCTGATAACTGATCGACTCGTACATAGGCCTTCTCTAAAATGCCTACCTGATCCAGTGCCATTAATGCCTGGAGCTTCTCTTTTCTTGTAAAAACACCAAAGATTTTTCGCCAAAAGGGCATATTAGGAACAAAGGAAACTAGGACATTTTTCAAAACGGATACACGTGTTACCAAATTAAAGGATTGGAATATCATACCAATATTTCGACGAAGATTTCGTACCTCCCTACCCTTTAACTGACCCACATTTATAGTATTTACCCGCAAAGTTCCCCCTGAAATATCATGCATTTTATTAATACAGCGCAATAGGGTTGATTTTCCTGCACCGGATAAACCGATAATCGCAACGAACTCCCCCTGCTCAATCTCAAGATTAATGTGATTCAATGCAAGAAAGCCATTAGGGTATCTTTTTTCTACCTCTTTAAACTCAATCATAATAACGCTCCATTTCTGATAAAGAACTAAATCAGCATTTAAAAATTAAGAATCTGCGAGGCTTTCTACGGATAAGCCGCCCTCGCAGATTTCGTATATGTTTTTGATGGTTAGTCCTTTCTCATGCCATTTACTTCGAACCAAGATTTTGAACTAGCTCCTGTGCCTTACGTTCATTGTCATAGTCACTGTCTTTTGCTGCCTGATAGCCCTCATGGCTGTAAATAGCGATTACTTCCTTCCCTTTTTCCGAATACCCTATATTAATAAATGCTTGCTGAATAGCCTTCTTTAAGTCATCGCTCATGACTTTTGAGTTTTTACTTACACTAATTGTGTCATTATAGATTGCAGGCATAACACCAATTAAATCTGTTTCCTCCCAAATAGAAGCGTCGCGATTAAATTCTCCTTGCCAGCTTTCTTCATAATCGCGACGTGCATCAGCGTACGTTACTAGGACATCTGTTTGACCAGCAGCTAACCGTGCAAAAGCATTACCATAGGAATCAGCCTGTACAACCTGTGCTAAATCAGGAATTGTTTTATCAAATTTCTCATGTAGCCATAATGTTGGATAAATATAACCTGCCGGGGATGAGCTTGACATCACATTCCAGGTAACATTATTTAAGTCCTCAAATGTTAATTCCTCACCATTATTTACTTTCGCTGCTAAAGCCTTTCCTTTCTCCGATGGACCTGCAACTAAAATTGCTCGATAAGATGTCGTTTGTGCTGTTGTTGGTACAGTAGGCTCATTTTTATTCCAATCAATAGGATTATCTGCATCATTGCTTAATCCTGCACGTGTCGCTGTTAAAATTACTTCAGCGCCATCATCATAAAGTACATATGTCCCTCCAGGAATTAAACCAATATCCGTAGTCCCCGCGGACAATGCTTCGCCAACCGCTTCAAAATTTGTTCCTACAGTAATATCAATTTCACCTACATCAAAGCCTAATCCTGCTAGCTCGTCCTTTAGTAAGCCCTTTAAAGGTTCCGTAGCTGTAATAATTTCATCCGGATCTCGCGAAGGTACAAAGCCAATTGTTAATTTTTTTATGGACTCATTCCCACCTGCATCTGAAGAAACATCTTCGGTTTCTTTGTCATCAGATGTTTTAGAGACCTCATTTCCACATGCCATCAGCAATATGGCAAGCATGAATGTTATTCCGAAAAATAGTAATTTCTTCAAATTATTGTCCTCCTCATGTTTGAAATGCTTCCTCAGTATAAACAGTAAATATTTTCCTAGTATGAATAGCACGTAAATATATGTTTCTATTTCGTAAATCAATATTTGGATATCGTAAAGACATGAAATGAATCATAAAAACCTTATATACTGTACTTATACTAACTAATGGAGGGCTCTCTATGACTGTCAAAACTATACAAATATTGGCTACTAGTGATATTCATGGTTATATCATGCCTACTACCTTTCGCAATGAGCAGAATGAGGCACTAGGATTAGCCAAGCTAGCATCCATTATTCAAGAGAAACGACTTGCAGGACCGACTCTTTTACTTGATAATGGTGATTTTATCCAGGGAAGTCCCATGACCTTTTATCATCAAAAATTTCAAGCGGACATACCAAACCCATTTATTCAGGTGGCTAATGCTCTTCAATACGATGCCATGGTATTTGGTAATCATGAATTTAATTACGGACTACCTACGTTACAATCCATCATCAACCAATCGGATTTTCCATGGCTAGGTGCAAATATTTTAACGGAAGACGGCAGGCCTTTGACAAAGCCTTATATCATTAAGGAAATAGAAGGTATTCGTATAGGAGTGTTAGGAGTGACAACCCATTTTGTGACACACTGGGAGGAACCACAGCATATTTCTGGGCTTCATTTTGAAAACGCCTTTTCAAGTGCAGGTTATTGGGCAAAATGGATGCGTACAAATGAACAAATAGATGTTCTTATCCTTTGCTATCATGGCGGATTTGAACGAGACCTAGAGACTGGAGAATTACTGGAAGATGAAAATGGAGAAAACCAAGGGTACCGTATGTGCACAGAAATTGAAGAAATAGATATCATCATTTCTGGACACCAGCATCGTGAAATATGTTCAAACATCAACGGAAAATCAGTTGTTCAGCCTGGCACTAAGGGCAATTGCTTAGCTGCTATCGAATTAGCTATTACACTGGATAACGAGCAGAGGATTCATTCTCTAGCTCATACACCATCTCTACTGTATGTGAGGGAAGATACGATATGTGAAGCAACTGTTTGCGAGATGATCTCCCCTACTTTTCAAAAAACTGATGCATGGCTGGATGAGACAATTGGAACTATCCAAGGAAATATGCTAGTAGAGGATGCGTTTCTTGCCCGTATTCAAGAGCATCCCTATATAGAATTTATAAACCGTATTCAAATGGAAGCATCAGGAGCTGCAATTTCTTCTACAGCACTCTTTCACGATGAGCATGGTGGCTTAAAGCAAGCGGTAACAATGCGAGATATAGTCACGAATTATATTTACGCAAATACCTTAAAGGTGCTGCGCCTATCTGGGCTGGACATCCTCCTGGCCCTTGAACAATCAGCAACCTATTTTACAGTTGAGGGAGATGAGCTAAAAGTCGCTAAATCATTTCTATATCCAAAGGCACAACCTTATAATTATGATATGTGGGAGGGTATTGAGTATATCCTAGATATTTCAAAGCCTATTGGAGAGCGCGTCACTATGCTAACCATTCAGGGTGAGCCTATAAAAATGGAGGAAGAATTTGAAGTGGTGATGAGCAGCTATCGTGCAACAGGAGCAGGTAATTTTGAATTTTTAAGAAATCGACCTGTTGTGAAGGAGATCCAAATAGATATGACAGAGCTGATTGCAGATTATCTTCTAAGGCATTCTTTCATCCAAGCCACATGTAATCATAATTGGCGGGTAACATTTTAACGAACCTTTATAAAATAAATTCGCCATATTCTTTGGGAATATGGCGAATTTTTATTCTATCAAATTAAGAATTTTGTCGTATTTGATGAATGCTTTTTCCTTCTGTAAATGCATGAATGGATGTTATTTTGCCTACTGATTTAAAGTTTGCCTTGTCATAGACCTTTGCCACCTGCGCATTTATTGGCATAATCCAAAGATTGTCTAAACCTAGCTGGATTGACTGCTGTTGAATATGCTGAAGGATATAACCAATTAGCCCTTGCCCTCGATAGCTTTCGAGTGTGGCTACACTTTCAATCCGCCCTTGGTTTCCTGAGACAAAAAGCTTAGCAGTACAGCATGCCTTTCCGTCTAGTTTTAATACATAATACGTAAAGTATGGGGAGCGGTATGTTTGCAGAAAAGCCGTCTTTATTAATGAAGGTTCTCCAAATGTTGAAATACTCATTTCAACTGCCATTGCTTCCTCAACATTTGTATCTGTTACACGTTCGATAGCTATTGCTGGATTATGTGGTAATAATACGGATTTACCATTCCAACATTGTATATCATCTGTAAAGCGTTCATATTGAAAGCCATGCATTTCTAAAGCGTTTATACAAGGCTGATTTTCCTCTAGGTTGTATAGATATAATCTTGGGATAAGTGATTTCGATTGATAGAATTTCTTTATTTTGCTCAATAGCACATTCGGATTATTTATTTTACGCCAAATATGTGCATGATTTGCATCGTAATATGTTGGGTTATCCTCATTGTAAAATAATACGCCATCCTCACATGTCTCCATCTTGCTAAAACCTTTAAGATAATGAAGATCTAGCTCTATAATATGTTCTAAATTATGCATGTTCTGCTCCTTCCTCAATCCATCTTTCAAATAAAACCTCTAACTGTTGTTCAAGCTTTTGACGTTGCTCCTTTGCAAGTGTTGGTTCCTTTAATTTTAGTTCAAGCTTTTCAATTTGTTGCTCAATAGGCAGCTCTTTCTTAGCACTCATGGTCTTTTCTGTTAGTTCTTTGATGACAGGTACTTCTACTAGTTCAGCATGTTTTTTCCTTGCCCACTCATAGTCACCCTCAAATACTTGAATAGTTTCATGCCTGATCCATGCGACTTTTGTAAAAATCTTTTGAAGGAAATAGCGGTCATGAGAAACGCCAATAATAGTTCCCTCAAAGGATTCCAATGTATCCTCCAATACCTCTCTCGCCTCAATATCTAAATGGTTGGTCGGCTCATCCAGTATCAATAAGTTAATATCCTCATGCATTAACTGAGCTAGACGTAAGCGCATCTTTTCGCCACCACTTAGATCCTTCACCTTCTTAAAAACGTCATAGCCATAAAATAAAAATTGAGCCAGTAAATGACGTGCCTCCGCCTCTGATACTGAGACACTTTCTCGAAAGGCATCAATTAAACGAATCGATGGATGCTCATGCTCAAACTGCTGAGAAAGGTAGCCAATTTTTACACTGCTACCAACACGACAAATGCCTTCGTTTGGTATGACCTCCCCTAATATCATTTTTAATAATGTTGATTTACCACTGCCATTACCACCTACAATCGCCAGTCGTTCTCCGAAGTAGACAGACAAATCGCATTCCTTTAATAGCGGCTTATCAAATGCATGGCTAATTGCCTTCATTTGCACAACCTCTTTACCACTACGCTCAGCCATTGTCAGGGCTAAATTCATTTTCTTCTTCGTTGACGGCTTCTTGACCCGATCGATTCGAGCTAATGCCTTTTCCATACTTTTAGCACGTCGATGCATGGAGGCGTTCGGTGGATTCGCTTCATTTGCCCATTGCTTTAAACGCTTGATGGTTTCTTGCATTTTTTTTATTTTCTTTTGCTGCTCCTCAAATTCAGCAAATTGCTGTTCAACCTTCGCTTCTTTTTGTTTAACAAATGCATCGTAATTGCCAATATACGTAAAAGCCACGCCATCTTCAATTTCTATAATCTTCTGAGCCATTTGATTCATAAAATGGCGATCATGGGATACAACAATCACTATCCCTGCGAAGTTCCGCACATAATTTTCCAGCCATTCAATTGCCTGCATATCTAAATGGTTGGTTGGTTCATCTAATAGCAAAATAGAAGGATTACTTAAAAGGATTTGCCCAAGCATCACCTTTGTTTTCTCTCCACCGCTTAGGCTAGTAAAAGGTTGCTCAAGTAATGGTGTAATACCAAGGCCATTAGCAATCATCGCCAATTGCGCATCAATCTCATAGCCTCCCTGCAGCATAAATAGTTCCTGCACATGACCATATTGCTCAAGAACCTTATCAGATACAGCTTCCTGCATTTCCTGCTCTAGCTTTGTCATCTTTGCCTTCAATGCATAAATTTCAGTAAATGCCTCCTCTAGCACTTGCTTTACAGATAGCATAGGATATTGCGGAATTTGATGAAGATAGCCAACGGTCGCTTCCTTACTTTTTATAATCCGTCCCTTATCTGGTGTATCTAAACCAGATAATAGCTGTAATAAAGTCGTTTTCCCGCTTCCGTTCACGCCAACTATAGCAACATGCTCTCCAGTATTCACTTCTAATTGAAGTTCTTCAAATAATACGTTCCCACCAATAATTTTTTGTATTTGTTCAGCTTTAATTTGCATCGTTTTTTCCTCCAATGAAACGTGCGAAAACATCTATAGACACAAAAAAAGACTGCTCCATTAACAAGCAGTCTTTTCCTCATTTTTTGTGAAAAAGAATGGTTAATCCGCTACGTTTGTTATTATTTGATTTTGCTTAAAAATGGACAGACCTCTCCCGTTGTTCGCAAAATCGAAAGTAATAACACGTGCAAAATACATAGCTGTATCCACCTTTACACATGTTTTCGTAGCGTTTTGTTTCATTCCTTTTCACCTCCGTTTATAATAGTTAAATTAATAATACCATAATTCAAGATTTTAGAAAAGAAAAAATTTAAGTTGTCACTTTTTTGTAAATATACAAATGTTCTATCTAGCTATATACTAATTAAAAATAGGAATGTTTTCCTGAATTATTTCAATATTTAGTAATTTGACAGTAAGCTTTCTCAGCAGTAGCTTACTGTCTATTTTATGTGGCAAAATGTGGAGGGGCATTGATGAAAAAACGAAGTATACAAAACAAAATGAGTTTGTTGATTGTTGCGATTATAGCCTTTGTTCTAATTGTGATTGGTCTAGTGAATACAAGCGAAATGAAAACAGCTTTACAAGATGAATACAATATACGTCTGAATCAGATTTTAGATTTAAGTGTACATAATCTCCATCAAACCTTGCCTGGAGATTGGCAGCTAAAAAACGGAGAGCTTTATAAAGGGGATGCGAAGGTAGCGAACGAGACTGTCATCATCGATAAATTAGGAGAATTATCACAAGCGGCAATTACAATTTTCGCCAATGATACTCGTATTAATACAAATATTATGGTGGATGGGCAGCGAGCAATTGGAACAACTGCAGATCCAAAAGTAACAGAAGCTGTGCTATCACAGGGAAAAATATATACAGGCACAGCAGAGGTTGTGGGTGAACCCTATTTGACAAAGTATGAGCCGCTACGTAACGCGGATGGAGAAATAATAGGGATGATTTTTGCAGGCGTACCTTCCTCTGATATCAATGCAGTAGCCCAAAAAACGCTCTTTAAAATGGGTATTTTCGCAATTATTACAGCGATCATTGCCGTAATTGCAGGTATCTTATTTATACGGGGAATTGTTAAACCATTAAAGCACTTAAATGCTCAACTAGAAACCATCTCTGCTGGAAAGGGCGATTTAACACAGCAGCTTATTGTTAAGTCTAAGGATGAAATCGGTGAGCTGGCAAATTCCTTCAACGCAATGCTTGCAACATTACGTAAAATGATGCAACGAGTAGATGAAACAGCTAATCAGGTATCTGCATCATCTGCTGAGCTTTCTGCAACCGCTGGCTCTACGACAGACACGACGGAGAATTTAACAGCTAATATGCAGGAACTAGCAAGCGGTGCCAGTACGCAAAAGCATAGTGCCAATGAAAATGCGGAGGCCATGCAGGATATTGCTGGAGGTATTCAATTAGTCACGGAAACAAATAGTGAGGTTTCATCCTATGCTTCTGATGCCTTTGATACAGCTAAACATGGAGAACAGACAGCACAGGAGATGCAAATGCAAATGCAGGCTATGGCAGTAGCTGTGCAAGAGAGTGCCAACTCAATCGCTGCACTTGATACACACGCTAATAAGATTGACGAAATTGTAGAAGTGATTCATGCCATTGCAGATCAAACAAATTTACTGGCGTTAAATGCCTCAATTGAAGCGGCACGGGCTGGAGAACACGGTAAAGGCTTTGCGGTGGTAGCCGAAGAGGTTCGTAAATTAGCAGAGCAATCAAAAACATCTGCCGCAGAAATTACCAAGACGATTCATACGATGCAGCAGCTAGCGAAAGAAGCACGGGAGCATATGCAAGAGAGTGAACAAGAAGCTGCTTCAAGTGCCAAGGTTGTGCAGACAACAAGTGTTGCATTTGAAGAGATAACAGCTAAGGTCTCTCTCGTAACCAATAAAATTCAAGAGGTTTCAGGGATTGCTGAAGAGCTCTACGCGCGAATAGAGCAGGCCAATGCATCTACACATATTATGGCTGAAATTGCCGTTGAAGCACGGGAGCAGTCGAAGGTCGTAACACAAATTGCAGAAGCAAATCTTGAATCCATGGGGGATATTAATAAAGCAGCCTTACAGCTTACCAAAAATGCAGAGACACTGCAGGATTTAATTCATCAATTTAAATATTAAAGACGGTAAAGATTGTTCATTGGGTAAATGCCAATGGACAATCTTTTTTATACTTAGAGCTGATTTGTTGTGATAACGCTACTGACAAGAACATTCGCAGTCTAGTATGATTAACACGGTTCATTTACCTGTTGCCATCCTGCTCGTCTTGTTGCCTACTATACTCTCACCTTTTTCACAAACATTTTGACAAATGGAACAAGGAAGATCGATACGACCAATACACGGAAAAGCTGAAAGGCTGTGACAATCGTGACATTGGCATGAACAGAAGCAGCGATTATACCCATTTGATCAAGTCCACCTGGTACAATACTTAGAAAGCCTGTCCTAAATTCAAGATTGTACAAGCTCTGCATAACAAATGTTAAACCATAGGCACCCCCTAAAAAGATACCAGCTGATACAAATGCATAAAAAACATGCTTCTTGGATAAATGTAAATCCTCTTTTTTTAGTAAAAGCCCAATATAAATACCAAGCATTAGCTGAGCAATATGAAGTAAGGATATTGGCATTTGCGGGACCTCTACTCCTGCTATATTGATTCCCATTAATAAAAATACAGGACCGAGCATATAGCCTGTTGGGATTTTTATTTTTTGCGCAAGCCATCCCACAGCGCTACATAAAACAAGGACTCCTATAAGGCTCCATGTATATGCCCCATCTATAGTGTTACCACCTCCACTGGAACCTGCTACCATTAAAGGTACAAAGCCAACGATTAGCAGTACCCTCAGTATTTGAAAAAATGTTATGACGACCATATCCATATCCCCTTGCTCCTCAGCAAAGGCCACAACCTGTGACATTCCTCCAGGTACACAGCAAGTTAAGGCGGTCGCAAAATCTAAATCAGTACGCTTTGCCACAATATAACTTACAGCAAAGAACAGAGCAATAAATAGAAGATTAAGGACAATCATGCTCCCTAAAAATTGTTTAATATCCTGCACAGCTTCTGGTGTAAAAGCAAACCCAATGGAATATCCTGCTACGATTAAACCAAAATTTCGAAAATACGGATGCCATTTCAGTTGAACTTTTGTTGATAACTGAACAATCAGCACTGCCGCTATGGCACCTAGTAACCAGGGCATTGGAATATGAACAGCCTGAAAGATAAACGCACCTGCTAGCCCAATACATAGTGTAATAAACATGTGTCGATCAAAAACAAACATAATAGAAGCAACCCCTCATGACTGACTGAATAAGTCCATTATGCCGCTAACTTCCCTCTTTTTCTACTTCGCCGCTTTTTGCAAGATCTATATTGTGAATAATAAACCTGTCATCATTAAATTTTGACCTCTTATCGAAGAAATTGTCCCAGCCAATTTTTTCTATGCTACATTATTATTACCTGATTCAGTGTTATCCCGGTAATGGGGATAGGTAAAGGAGGCCTCTAATGAAGATTCATTTAACAATTAATAGCGCACTAGAAGAAAATGAGATTCATATACATGCGAAAGAATATAACGAACAAATTGAGCGACTGATGAAGCAGCTCCAAGCTTCACAAACAACGATGATAGATGGCTATATACAGCAGGAAATTCATATGCTAAAGATTTCTGATATTTTCTCGATTTATGCAGAGGATGCAAAGGTATTTTTGCAGACAGAAGAGCAGGAATTTGAATCAAAACGCAAATTATATGAACTAGAAGCGCAGTTTGCAAAAGATTTTGCACGAGTGAGTAAATCAACACTCGTCAACATTCATAAAATTGCCTCTATTCAAATGGGGAAACTGGGAGCGACTGAACTAATACTTGAAAATGATGTTACCGTGCATGTCAGCCGAAAATATTTAAAAGAGTTAAAACGTCATTTAGGTATCGGGAGGGATTCATAATATGAAAACATTGCGCATGATGATTATTGGTCTACTTATTTCGCTGAGTTCTTCCTATACATTAGTAACCATAAGTGTCTTATCTCAAAATACGATGATTTCGGGAACGGAACTACTTGAGCAAATTATCATTGCCGCCATTTTGGGTGTTGTAATAGGTCCATTGTCATTCATCTTTGATGTAGAGCGATTGCCATTTATTCTACAACTTATTTTGCATTTAGTGGCTGTTACATTATGTGTTATTACCGCTGGCTATTTCGGTCGATGGTTTGAACATTCTAGCATTATGTGTGTGCTTGTATCAGAAGCTATTATTTATTTCATCGTCTGGTGTATACTTTATGTTTTTCAATTAATTGATATTGCGGAAATCAATCATGCAATACAAAAAAGAAAGGAATAACCTATTATGAAATTTGCTATACAAGTTGACAACTTACGTAAGCAATATGGTGAGCATCAGGCTGTCAAAGGGATTTCATTTACTGTAGAAGAAGGGACCCTCTTCGCATTTTTGGGGGCAAATGGTGCAGGTAAATCAACAACCATTGAAATACTTTGTACCTTATTACAAAAATCAAGCGGTACTGTGAAAATTAACGGTCATACCCTTGATGCAAGCAATCACAATGCTGACATACGGAAATCCATTGGCGTGGTTTTTCAGCAAAGCCTACTTGATGAGCGATTAACCGTTCGTGAAAATATACTGCATCGCGGCAAAACATATGGCTTATCAAGAGCACAGCTGGCTGAAAACTATCAATTTGTTTCTACCTATTTACATTTAGAGGATATAGAAAAACGTAAATATGGAACATTATCCGGCGGTCAAAAAAGACGTGCTGATATAGCACGAGCGCTTATTCATCGACCGAAAATTTTATTTTTAGATGAGCCAACAACCGGATTAGATCCACAAACACGTCAATTTGTTTGGCAGGCAATTAAACAACTGCAACTTGAAACAAATATGACTGTATTTTTAACTACACATTACATGGAGGAAGCGGCTGTTGCACATCATGTCATTGTTTTAAAGCATGGAGAAATTGTTGCTGAAGGAACACCGGATGCTTTGAAAACTAAGTATGCCTATGATTCGATGGCACTTGTTTTTCATAATAGTGATGAAGGAAGTAAGTGGCTTAAGGACAATGCCATTTCTTACACAGAAAAGCTCGGTATTTACACTATTCGAGTTGACTCAACGCTTTATGCTTTGGACTTATTAAAAAAGGCAGAGCCGTTCATCGCCTCCTTTGAAGTAATAAAAGGGACAATGGATGATGTCTTTCTTCATATTATGGCGGAGGGAGGTGCTGCATAATGGAAGCATTTATTAGCCTAGTACAACGAAATAATAAGGTTTTCCGTAGAGATAAAACACAAGTTTTCTATTCACTGCTTTCTGTCATTATCGTAATTGTGCTATATGCTGTATTTCTACAAAAAATGCAGGTGGATGCTATTGAGCAAATGACAGAGGCTACACCTGAACTAATTACAATGGTGAATGAATGGCTTGTAGCGGGGCTATTATCCATGATCGCTGTAACTACAACACTCGCAGCCTACGGAATTGCCGTACAGGATTTGGAATCTAAAGCACAGGCAGATTTTTTAACCGCCCCTATTTCAAGAGCCACTATTCAATTTAGCTATGTGTTCAATGCCTTTATTATTGGCTGTATCTTTTCCTTTATTGCCCTCATTGGCTGTGAAATCTTTATTGTATCCACTGGCGGTGAGCTTCTCAGCATTGGAGATTTCGTTCATGTAGTAGGCCTATTATTTTTATCAGTATTACTTGCCAGTGTTTTTAATCTTTTTCTAGTATTATTTGCGACGACTCAAAACTCCTTTTCAACATTAAGTACCATTGTCGGAACTGCACTTGGCTTCTTATGTGGCGTCTATGTCCCTATTGGTGCATTACCAAGCTTTGCACAAAATTTGATTATGTATTTCCCTATCAGTCATACAACCTTACTATTACGCAATGCATTTATGGGAAGCTCCATCACTAAAGTTTTCGAGGGTATACCTGCTTCAAACGTGGAAGAATATAAAGAAATGTATGGTATTGTCTATAATCTACATGGAAATATTCTCAGTACCTCTACAAGTGTCATTATTATTCTAGCTACTATTCTTATACTAGCCATCCTATCTATTATCCTTTTCAAAAAGAAAAATAAATAGATTTTAACACATCGTTGATCAAGCGATGTGTTTTTCATTGATTTAAAACAAACAATTTGTTATTTTTAATATAGATAAGCAAACGAAATAAGATTTTGTTTATTTTTAGGAGGACTTTTTATGGATGTTAATGAACTGTTTTGGCAAGCATCGATTGAGGACATTAAAAAGGGTTACGTAGAGGAAACAGCACATTTTACTTGCTTGCTTTGTGGCGAACGAATTGAAAAAGGTATTATCTATCCCTATGAAGGCGTACTTTATGAGGCAGAAAAATTTATGCAGCATCATATTACTTCTGCACATCATTCCGTTTTTCATTATTTAAATGGATTAAATAAAAAAATGACAGGGCTAACAGACCATCAAAGTCATATCATGCGTTTATTCTATGAGGGACATACGGATCAAGAAATAAAAGAGAGGCTTGATATAGGTAGCGCAACAACGATTCGTCATCACCGTTTTACACTCAAGGAAAAAGAGAGACAAGCAAAAACATTTCTTGCCATGATGGAACTATTAAAAGAAAAGGATCAAAAGGAAGATCATTTTATTCCAATTCATAAAACAGCAACAATGGTGGATGATCGCTATAATATTACGCTATCTGAGGAACAAGAGTTACTCGAAAAGTATTTTCCAAAGGGAATTGGTAAAGAGCTTACCCGGTTTCCAAAACGGGAAAAGCATAAAATTATCATACTACGAGCAATCACAAAGCTTTTCGACAAGACCAAACAGTACACAGAAAAAGAATTAAATGAGGCAATCCAGCCAATGTATGAGGATTATGTACAAATCCGCCGTTATTTAATTGAATATGGTTTTATGGACCGTACAGATGATGGCAGTGCCTATTGGATAAAATAAAACTGAAGAAGCTGAATCAGAGGGGATTTAGTTATTATAAATGACTGCTTGTTAATGCAGGATAAAAATAAGAAAGAAGGGTTTTCAATGGACCATAAAAAAGAATTAAAGGAAATGTATAAAGAAATGAAAATTGAAGCGGGCGTTTTTACAATGACCAATAAACAAAATGGAAAGGTGTTTGTTGGTAGCTTCAATAATTTAAAGCGCCTAAACGGATTTCAATTTTCGCTTAAAACTAATTCATATACCAATAAAAAACTACAAGCAGATTTCAATACTTTCGGTCAAGATGCTTTTGACCTTGAAATCGTTGAATACTTAAAGAAAAAAGAAGAGGGCTATTTTGATGCCAAAAGAGAGCTAGAAAAACTAGAGCAAAAATGGCTCGATACACTACAGCCTTTTGGTGACCGTGGCTATAATGCATAAATTGATTTCTTCTTTACTGTGATTTGAAGAACGTTTTTCATTTGAACCCGAGCCGTTTCAATGGGCTTGGGTTTTTTTATCCGATTGTAGACTTTTTAAGCAAACCAGGGCATTACTTCGACTGCAATAAGCGATTTTTTTCTTGGACCTGAGCGTTGCTTCACCCTACCCGAGCGATTTCTCCTTGGACCTGAGCGTTGCTTCGACCTACCCGAGCGCTTTCCTCTTGGATCTGAGCGTTCCTTCACCCCACCCGAGCGATTTCTCCTTGGACCTGAGCGTTGCTTCGTCTCACCCGAGCCTTTTTCTCTTAAACCTAAGCGTTACTTCACCCTACCCGAGCGATCTCCCCTTGGACCTGAGCGTTGCTTCGTCTCACCCGAGCGCTTTTTTCTTAAACCTGAGCGTTACTTCGTCTCACCCGAGCCTTTTTCTCTTAAACCTAAGCGTTACTTCACCCTACCCGAGCGCTTTTCTCTTAAACCTGAGCGTTACTTCACCCTACCCGAGCGCTTTTCTCTTAAATCTGAGCGTTGCTTTGTCTTGCCCAAGCATTTCTCTCTCGGGCATGAGCATCTTTTTGGCTAAACAAAAACTACCCTTTTTCTCAATATATCTTAGAAAAAGGGTAGTTTTTTAACCTTCCATCTTACACTAAAATGTCACATTGTCTCTTCAAGTAAAAGGACTTCCTGCTGTGCTTTTTTTGTTAGCTTTCCGAAAACTAGGTCATAGGAATGTTCGATAAGCTTTTCTACCAAATCAAGGGGTACATCATCTGAATCCATGTAAATGGAGTTCCAATGAGTTTTATTCATATAATAGCCGGGTATGATACTTTCGTAAGCTTCCCTTAATTCTTCTGCACGCTGGGGCTCGCATTTCAAGGTAAGAACTGGCTTTCCGGTAGCATTCCCGCCTATCATTGCATACATTTTTTCACCAACTTGGTAGCGGTCAGCCTCCCACTCCAGTTTATAATCATGTGTTGTTCCTCGAAGCTTTAAACAATACGCATGTATTGACTCTTTGTCCATTTTGAATCTCTCCCTATCTATCCCATAATAAAAACACACGTTCGATTATATTTATTATAACCGATAACGTGTGTACAAGAAATATCCATTTTAATTTACTTTGAGCCCCTATCAAAAACACCAATTACCTCTGTTGTTTGTAAAATATTAACAAAGGCTTTTGCATCTGTTTCCTTAATCATATTTTTAACTTCGGCAAGCTGATAACGTGTAATTACCGTAATTAAAACCTTACGCCCTTCCCCAGAGTAAGCACCCTTCGCATCCATTACCGTTACACCTCGATGAAGCTTTGATAAAAGTTGCTGCTTTACTTCCTCACCCTCACCTGTAATAATCATCAACGTCAATTTTATATGGCTTGTATGAATGGTATCGACAATCTTGCCCGTTGCATAAATCGATACAAGTGTGAGTAAGGCGGCATCCCAGCTAAAAACGAAGCCTGAGATAGCTACTACTATTCCATTCATTCCAGAAATTAATGCACCTAATGGGAAATCGCGTTTTCGACTTAACAGCATGGCTATAATGTCAAAGCCACCAGAGGAGCCAGACGCGCGAAAAATCATACCCGTGCCGATTCCGACAATAACACCACCAAATAAGGAGGCAAGGATGGGTTCTTGTGTAGCCTTATAAATAGGAATAATATACAGGCTAATTGACAAGACAGCCACTGATAGTATCGTATATCCAATAAACCGCTTACCAAGCTTCATAACGCCTAAAATAAGAAGTGGTAAATTCAATAGTAAATTTAAAACCCCTGTATTTAAGGGTGTTACAATACCAAGCATAATAGCTATCCCACTTAATCCACCACTTAATATTTCATGGGGAATTAACAAAAAATTATAGGCAAAGGCCACTAAAATCGATGAAAGTGTAATGATGATAATATTACGCATAACGATTCCCCTATCATAAGAACAAACAAGTTTTCAATCCTTCTACTAGGATACCCAACTTTTACGTCCAAGAAACCTTGCCTATTTATTGCTTTTGTTGTTCTTTTTTCTGCTCCTCTTTAACAGGAGCCTCCTTTTTTTGCCCCTCTTTTTCCGCTACCCTATCAATTCGATCCAGCATCGGTGGGTGTGTATAGCGGAACCATTTTACAAGAAGCTGTGGATTTACCTCGCTTAAACCAGATATCGTTAGCTTTTGGAATGCAGTAACGGCAGACTCTCGATCACCCGTAAGTGAAATAGCGTATTGATCGGCTCTTGTTTCCTGATACCTTGACACATAATTTGTCAGAGGGTTAGAAGCAAACAGCAATATGGAGGTAATAAGTAAAAATAACGGATAAGAGGCTATATCACCCATTTTTTTTATTTTTAATACCTGTCCATATCTTCTAATCACCCATCGCATACATCTGGAGGTTAACCACAATCCTCCTAAAGTTAACACTAGGTACCCAGTAATACCAAAATAAATATGTTTTTCAACGTAATGTCCCATTTCATGTGCCATGATAAATAATATTTCATTGTCTGTGAGCCGATTTAAGGTTGTATCCCATAAGACAATCCTTGAATTACTTCCAATACCTGTGACATATGCATTTAAGGCATTTGTTTTCTCTGCCATATTCACTTCATAAACATGCTCTGCTGGAATATTAGCTTGGTCAGCGATAGAGAGAATTTTCGCTTCTAGTTCCTTATTTTTTAATGGATAAAAATCATTATATAAGGGATCAATGACAACTGGCTGGATAAACATCACAAATATTGTAAATGGAATCGTTAAAAGCCAAGTATACAGCCACCATCTTTTTTCACTCTTTTTAATAAGCCAATATATGACTGATACTACGATGAGGCTCGTGCCAAAATTAACCCAAAAATCAATAATGCCATCTCGCATCCATGACGAGAATGCTTGTGTGCTTATACCGTAGCTTTTGCTTATATAGTAACGATAATAGTCTAGAGGGAATAGCACAAGATACAGTAGCAATGATAATAAGAATAAATAACCTGCGTTCCGTAATAACTTCCACTTCGTTTGTGCTGTCGCCACTTTTTCGAAATAACGTGAAATACCTGTTAGCAAAATGAAAGCGTACACTAACCATTCCAATGGAGTTGCAACAAAGAAAAGGAAGTTTCTTATTTTTGAATATTCACCACTTAGAAAAAGCTCTTTTTCAGACATAAACATAACTGGATCTGCAACGGTTCCCTGGAATGCTCTTGGTACTGTACCACCACCGCTATGGAATATATACCAATACATACACAGCAAATAAACACCGAATAATAGTAGCGCGACAATTCCCATTTTTTTCGCTATGTCATTTCCTCCCTTGTGTTAAAGCTAAGAGTTCGTCCTATAGTAAGTGTAAGCGAAATTAAAAAAGTTAGAACAAATTTTTCAGTGTTTTTATTTGCCTTTTAGCCAATTACATACAAAATTCAAAGTAATTGCAAAAAAACAGCAACAAGCCTTGTACAAGTCAAGAGTACAAAGCCTGTTCACAGTCTTCAGATGAATTTTAGCAAATGTTTAACTGGAAATCGGAAGCATGGTATTACATACATGCCATTAATGTTCTTAATGTAGGACATCATGTTAGTGCCTTCTTATTTTTAAGTAATTGCAAAAATGTAGTTTCTCTGTTCGTAAATGAACTATGAAAATAAATGGTCGTTTGAGCATGTATTTTTTTAGAAAGCGTTAAAATATCATGATAATCAGGATGTGTTTTATAAAAAAATTCCTTGTATTCCGTTTTTGATAACATCATTTTATAGTTATCTTTTTGCCAATAGCCTGTAAAAATAACGATTGCTTTCGGTATTTTTTGTAGTAGCTCCAATAGCTTTGACGCATTACGATCAGGCACAAAATAAATATCCCCAAGATCAGCACTCTTTGTCGAACATTGTTGTTTAAAAGATGGCAAAATAGCTTTAGTAGGTAATAAATTTTCAGATGCCTTCTCATACTGTTCAAATAGCGATATTAAATCCTGATCGATATGCAGGGTTCGTTGTGTATGTTGATGTAGGTAGGCTGCAATGTCGACCGTTTTTCCTGAAAATGAAGATGGAAAAATAAATGGTTGTTCTGGATAAACGCTTATATATTCCATTATTTGCTGCAATGTTTGAAAATTATTGATTTGTTTTTCAACATGACCACTGTCGATAAATGCAATATCATAAATCGTCCCATCCGCTACTGGCAGCGTAGCCTTCAATAAATAGGAATCCATGACATAATCGCCAGAGTAAAAGAGCATCTTCCCCCAAAAACGAATCTGATACCAAACGCTTCCAATAAGATGACCACTATACCCCCACTGATAAGCCACATCCTTATTCACAAATATCCATTCTCCAATTGATTCTGGATGAAAAATACTAATATTTGAAAAGGTCATTTTTAGTTGCTGTGCCGTCATATTACTCATTATAATTGGCCCATTATATCCCCACTTTTCGAGTAACGGAATAGCACCTACATGATCAATATGGGAATGGGAAATAAATACTGCCTCAAGCTTTGCTACGTGGGCCTCTGTTAAGTTTGGCAAGGTCTTTTGAGGATTGTTCATCACGCCACAATCCAGTAAAATAGCCCGCCCCTCTTTTTCAATATAAAAACAATTACGGCCATATTCACCGACTCCACCTAAAATCTCGATATTAAGCATTCTCATGCCCTCCCCGCTTTTGCAGCCACTCGAGTAGAAACATGAAAATAACGGTCATGACCACAGTAATAACTGCAACAGCCATTCCCACCCCAACATTTCCTTGCTCGAACTGACTGTAAATAAATGTTGCCCCAGTCTCCACTGATGGAGGCAAAATTAATAATCCAGCTACAAGCTCACGCATGGAAATAATAAATGTCATCATCATACCAGCGAGAATTCCTTGCATTAATAAAGGAATTATAATCTGTCGATAAACATCCCATTTACTTCGTCCAAAAATAGCTGCTGATTGAAAGATTGACGAATCTATTTGGGATAATGAGGATTTTGTGTATTGCACAGAATACGGTAAGAAAAGAATACAATACGTGACAACAACCATTGTCTTTGTATTATATATAGTTGCCGGTAACCATGGCGCATTCCAAAACATGATTAAACCAACTACAAAGACAATTCCAGGTACAATAGTAGGCATTAAACTAAAGAAATCTAAGAGTTGCTGCTTTTTCGTTTCACCCTTTTTAATATATAGTGCGATACACAATCCAATAATAGCCGTCACAACAGCTGTTATAACAGAGAACATCACATTATTTAAAAATGCCGATAATCCTGCGCTTCCCCCTGTAAACACCTCTTGATAGGATACAAAGCTAAAATTTCCTGCTTGCAAACCATTTCCTCTTACTTTTTGCAAAGATGTTACGACAATGGAAAAGTAAGGAATACCGATTGACAATAAAAGAACAGCTCCCACAAATATCCATGAGCCTAATTTGATATACCATTTATCCCTAACCACACGCATTGCCGGTGTTTTACCAGATAGAACGCCATATGTATGTTTGCGTCCAATAAGATTTTGAATATACCAGATGACAAGACAAACCGATAGTAAAAATAAAGACAGGGATGTCGCCATGCTAATGTCTACTGGCCATCTTGATAAGTAAGTATGAATTTCTGTTGTAAATACTTGAAATCCAATTCGACTTCCAAAAGTGGCAGGTGTTCCAAATTCCGCAAGTGTTTTTATAAAAATAAGCAGACTTCCTAAGACATAGCTTGATACCACTAAAGGTAAAACGATTTTCGTCCAATTTCTCCAGGGGCTTCGTCCAAAAATGAGTGCTGCATCTAAAAAGGAGCCATTCATACGAAGGAGCGTATTTTTCAACATTAAATATAAAAAAGGAAAGAGATGTAAGCTCATAATCATCACCATACCGAATAAAGAAAAGAAGGTTTCCGTCAACCAGGCTGAGCTTGGAAATAGCTGTTGAAGAAAGCCATTATGCTGCATAAACAAAATCCATCCCATTGAACCAATATACGGAGGAGTCATAAATGGAATGGTTAAAATAATATCAAGCCAATCATAACGATATAAGCTTGTTTTCGTTCTAATAAGTGCCATCGGAAATGCAATAATGGTTGTTCCAACTATTACAAGTACCCCTAATAGTATGGAGTTCCCAAGCGTCCTCCACACTCTTTCAGCTTCCAGCATTCGATTAATTTGTGAGATGTCAAATTGCCCATCCTTCAAAAAGGTGTAACCTAAAATAGCTATTAATGGGGCAATAGCAAATGTGACAACTATTGTCAGTAAAAAACCAAAAGTTCGTCTGCCTTCCATTATCATTGATGTTTCCATCCTTCCATGCCAAAACTTGAAGGAGGTCGCAAAACCTCCTCCTATTTCTTAACGAAACATATCATTAAATTTCGTTAATATCTCAAGCTGGTCTGCTTCTGCACCTTTCCAGTTCACAGTTAACTGTGGAATCTCATCTAATGCAGCACGATTTTTTACAGATATTTCTTTGTTGCCAGGCAGTAAGTAAGCCTCTGTTACAAGCTTTTGTCCCTCATCCGATAGTAAAAAATCTACGTATTCTTTTGCAGCCTCAATATGCTTTGCATCCTTTAAAATCCCAACTGCTCTTGGGCTGACAACTGTTCCACTTTTCGGATACATAATTTCCACTGGCTCGCCGTCTGCTTTTGCCTTATAAGCCATATAATCTACGCCTGCAATCGTAGCATTTTTATCACCTGTTATGACGGCATCTAAAGCTTCCTTATTCGCACCATTCACTTGTAAGCCATTGTTCTTCCATAGCTCCATTGTTTTCCAAGCATTTTTTTCCACCAGCGCATAGCCATATAAAAAATCTACAGCAGAGCCTGACAAGCTTGGATCGGGTATATTGATTTTATTTTGCCATTGTTCCTTTGCTAAATCTGACCAATCTGTCGGTATTTCTTGCGTATTTTTTGTGTTATAAGCTATACCTAATGCAGAAGCACTGTATCCATAATAATAGCCCTCAGCATCTGACCAGTCAGAATTGATTTTTTCTGCCTGTTTAGCATCTTGATAGCTTTGTAGCTGTGACGTTTCCTTTAAGCCATCCATAGAAGCGACAGATGCCAGTACAACAACATCAGCTACAGGATTATTTTTTTCTGCCTCTAATCGTGACAAAATTTTACCTGTTGTCCCTTGAAACATCTCAACTTTTATACCTGTTTTTTCTTCAAATGCTTGTTGAATATTTGCTGCTAATCCATCTGGACCTGCTGAATATACTGTTAATATTTGCTCTTCTTTTGGCAGTGCACTTACTTTCTCTGTTTTCTCTACTTCTTTGTTACCACATCCAGCTAATGCCAATGTCAATAGAATACCAGCAGTCGTAAAAAGCTTTAAACCTCTTCTCTTCAATGTGAACCCTCCAATTGATATATTTGTTTTTTGTCAATAAACACTTCAAGTTTTATACCATGCTCTATGGGCTGTGCCTCATAAAAGCTCCATTGCTTACCTTCTACCTCTGCCTGCACTAAATAACGATCCCCAACAAAGGTGCTTTTTATGATTGTTGCAAGCTTTGCAATTGTTCCTGGGCGTTGTATTCTGGAAACCCCCTCAGGTCGCACAATATAATTACCTTTTTCAAACCAATTCACTTTACCAATAAAATCAGCCACATATGGAGTTGCTGGCGAATGATATATTTCCTGAGGTGTTCCTATTTGTGCGATTCTGCCTGCCTCCATCACAATAATTTGATCAGACATTGTCATCGCCTCTGTTTGGTCATGAGTGACAAAAATTGCCTGACAATCTAGTTCATCAATAATTTGCATAATTTCAGCCTGCATCTGTTCTCTAAGTACTGCATCAAGGGCTGATAAGGGCTCATCAAATAAAATAAGCTTGGGATTTGTCGCAAGCGCTCTCGCAAGTGCTACCCGTTGCTGCTGCCCTCCTGAAAGCTCCCCAGGTTTACGTTTCTCATACCCCTTCATTTTCACTAAGTTCATCACATACTGCACTCGTTCAGGAATACCTTCCTTTGGAACAATTCCCTTCAAGCCAAACGCAATATTTTGAAAAATTGTCATATGGGGCCAGAGTGCAAAATCTTGAAAAACCATTGCAATATTACGTTTATTTGGTTTGATATTTTGATGAAGCTTAGATGAATAAATCATCGTTTCATCAAATCGAATCTCTCCACTTGTTGGTTGTTCAAGTCCGGCTAATATTTTTAATAATGTAGTCTTCCCGCAGCCTGATTGACCTAGAATCGTAATAAATTTACTTTCTAATTCCAGGTTAATTGGCCATAGCACCTGAGCATGTCCAAATTTCTTCTCGATATTTGTTAGTGAGATTTTCATCATATCCTCCTCGCTAATACAACTATAAATCCTAGATATTTAGAAAATATTAATGTTCTATTAATAACTCGTTAAAAAAATTCTAATAAACTTAAGCAAATGCAAGATTTTTTCTAATTTACTTTAGGAGGATAAAATGAATAATGTAAAATTACAGGCATTTTGCCTACTCGTAGAATTAAAAAAATTAGCCCCTGTTGCCAAAGTGCTTGGCATTACTGCGCCAACAGTTTCCTTTCATATCCGCTCGATTGAGGAGGAATATGGGATTCATTTATTTCGCACAAATGCAGGGGGATATCGTTTAACAGAAGCCGGCGAAGGACTCTACCACTATGCCCGCCAAATTGTTCAGCTTCAAAAGGATATGAATCGCTTTGTCGATAATCTTTTGGCAGGTGATATCGGCTCCATTCGTCTTGGTGCTAGCGGATTACCTGCCCATATTTTTATGCCAGAACTTATTCATCAGATTTCGACAGCTTATCCAGAAATCCGAATATCACTTGAAGTAAAAACAGCCCCAGACATTGAAAAAATGGTAGCTCTTCAAGAGTTAGACTTTGGTTTGATAATGGAAACAAAGCAAGAAAACGCGGCACTTGTTTATGAAACAATTGGAGAAGATTCACTTGTTTTAGCATTAAGCCCTCGTCACGAACTTGCAGCAAAAAAGGACATCACCAAATCGGATGTCCTCAAAAATAAAGTATTGTTGCACACTTCCTCTAGTTCAACGAATCATTTTATCGAAAAATGGATGGACCCAATCCACCCATCCATTCATACAATCGAGTTGGATTCTGTTAGTACCATAAAGAAAATGCTTACTTTCGGAAAAACAATTGCATTTCTGTCAGTTGCACTCATTGAGGATGAATTAAGATCAGGTCTATTAATGAAGAGAGATTTAGAAGATGATACACTAAATCGGAAAATTCAACTAATTCATCCTAAATCTCGCTTAGATAGCAAAATAGATTCATTTGTCAAATCGTCCATTTACGATTTAGCCAAACAGTTAAAAATATAGCAAACTTTGACATAAACTCTACTTATATTTATGGGTGATATCAGTTATGAAGGAACAACTTTTGGTGATTCTAATTTCGACATTGTAGGGATTATTACCATTAATGTCTTAAATTTATTTGGTGCGGTTTAGACGGTTAAGCAAACAAGAAAATCCCGAATTCACTTAGAAGATGAAATTCGGGATTTCTAAAAATTACATCACAATCTCTTTCACACTATCCCAGTTTTAGCACTAGAAAAAGTTGCACATATTAGAATTTTTTCGCACCTCAGCATTTTAAAAAACTGTTCCATCCATGACAACACTTGAGGGAATAGCTATATGTTAACTTCTTCTGCTTCACCTAATCGCTCAACTAGCGTTTTTTTGAAAGAGGCTGATAATGGCAATCATAAAACTTAAACTGTAACTTAATTGTTTCAATAAAACGCTAAGGTCCATTTAATTCTGCCCTGTAATCGGCTCTGAAGAAACCTGAGTTATGGATTGTAAAGTTGTTCAACCTGGCCTAATGTTTATCGACTAGTAATGTGATCGTCAGGAGCTTTGCATTCTTCGCTAGCTACTTGCTATTCACACTATCCCAACCACTGATTCATGTTTTGCTTTTGCAATTTATCGCTACATAATAAAAGGCAAAGCATGTGTTATCGCTTTGCCCTTCATCTCTATTTAATAAATTAAGTATCTAAACCTAAGTGAGAGCGCAATGTATTTCCTTCATACTCAGCTCGGAATAACCCCTGCTCCACCAGCGCTGGTATAACATCGCTAAAGAATAAATCTAAGGATTTTGCAGGACCACCTGGCACAGCAATAAAACCATCTAATGCTCCTTTCTCATAAAATGTGACAATTTGCTCTACAATATCTTGAGGTGTACCAATTGCTACAAGATGTGCTGAACCAATTACCTCTGGACGTGCTAATAATTCGGCTACTGTCGGTTTATTTTCAATAATATAACGGCGTACAAGCTGAGCATGTGTTTTACTACGTACCATTTGATCCTCTGGCGGTAGCATCTCTGCTGTTACATAATCCTGTAACGTTAAATGACGAATATTCATACCAATAACAGATTCTAAAGCATTATGACGACGGTCAAGTGTTAAATGAGCGTGTGCTTGACGGTGCATTTCTAGTGCCTCTTCATATGTATCACCAATAAAGAAATAGAGCCCTGGCAATAATCGAATATCATCTGCCAAACGTCCTACCTCAACAGCACGCTTGCGTAAATCGTTACGCAGTTCAATACCCACTTCCATCACTGGCGTAGCAGCAAATATTGCATTTGATACTGTTGCAGCAAATTGACGTCCAGACTCAGATGCACCGGCTTGGAATAACGGAATATCTCCTGCTGGATGCATCGGTATATTTAATGGTCCTTTAATCTGGAAAAACGCTCCCTCATAATCAATTGGCTTTACAAGCTCCTTAATTTTCTCAAAATCACCATCAGCTTCTAATGCTTCATAAGGATTACTGTGCCACAGCTGTTCTACAACTTCCTTACATTCCGCTGCCTTTGCATATCGCTCCTCTGAGGAAGGCATCAAATCATTGCTGAAATTATACGCCCCATCAATGGATGTGACAAGATTCCACCCTACACGCCCCTCACTTATCCAATTCAAGGATTGTAATTGACGTGCAATCAAATAAGGTGGTATGAATGATGTTGATATGGTTGTTACTAAACCAATTTGTTTCGTTTCTCTTGCCACCATTGCCAATAAAAAGCTAGGATCTAACCCTACCGTCCCTTTCATTTTGGCAATTAACTCTGGATGGGCTATTAAGTAATCAGCCTTAAATATAAAATCTAATTTTGCCGCCTCTGCTCGCTTGGCAAATGCTATATGTTCATCAATTAAAGTACCTGTCTTACCTTGCTCACCATGTACAGCTAGGTGCATGCCAATTACAAGATGTCTTTTAGTCATCATTAACTCTCCTTTTTAATTGAAAATGATTATCATTACCATCTTATAGATTATTTTCATAGAATGCAATAAATATAAGCGGCATTAGCTGTAACTGTTCTACGTGTGAAAAGAAAAAAGCCCTGCTACACGAACGTAGCAAAGCTCTTGTAAACTATTATTATCCTAGCGTAAAGGGTGAAACCTATTGCCGTATTTACATATAATACACATCTACCACTAATTTCACTGGAATACCTACCGATAATTTTTGTTTAATCTTCTGTATCTATCGTTTGCAATGTTCCTTGTGAATAAGTAAACGATTTACCATTGATAGTAAACGGTTGACTTAAATCAAGCCCTATCCCCTCAGCGAATTTTGGGAAATGTTGCGCAAACATAGCATCATCATTCATACTATCCACAGATTTTTTTCCTTCTGCTAACCGAGAGAGGCTCATAAAGACAGCCACAAGTTCATTTGCCCCTTGATGCTCAGCTTGTGAATAAGACCGATGCCTTTTAAGTGAGGCTGCTTGTTCAGGTGTTAGCCCTGTCCCAGGCGCTGACTCTTTAAACATAGGACTAAAATTAGAATTAAAGCCACCACCAGTCAAGGCCGTGCCATTAAGAGGGTTGCCATTTACTGAACCTAAATGATAGTACACACCGTTAGTAATATTGATGGAATTTGTTTGTTTATCAACAAGCTGCGTAGGCGCCGCTTCTTGATAAATGGCATTACAAGATTGTATAAATTCTGCATATTTTTCACGCGATGCTTCAATTTTTTCTTGTTTAGAATCAGTTTCACCAACTTCAATCTTAAAAGTTTGTTTGCTTTGCTTTGTTTGAAATGTAGAAACTGTTCCTAAATTATTAATTGGATTAAAAGTAACTTTCATCAATTACTCCTCCATTAGTTCATATATAATTTCTTTGTTTTCAACAACATTATCTTTCACAATTAGACCAGCATTAACAGAATCACTTAACATTAGAGTACCAGATGTTGCACTTGTAGAATCTTCCCATAATAATGTTAAAACAGGTTGTATATAGCATGAGCTGTTGAATTTTGATGCTTTGAAACTAGCAAACCATTTTTGTTTAACAGGTTGACCAGCAAAATTATAATTGTAAAAACCTGAAACCATCTGATAACCAGACCCATTCTGCTTAAATAGAGCAACAGTCGTTGTATCATAAGTCATATACAGGATGATTGATTCTCCAATTACTTCAAATTAACTTCATTTCTATTTCGTACAAATCGAGGAATTACCATAAATTATCAATATTTTACAAATAAATATATTTATTACCATAATATGTATTGATTTGTTATATTATATATATTACTGCATATTTGTATTGTCGTCAACACACAAAATCCCATTATTTGTTAACACTTAAAATAGTTCAAAAAAAACAGTAATCAAATAATAAGCTTAAAAAAGGCATTTAACATCTCTAAAAATTCATTATTATTTTCACCATTTAAGAAAAATAATTGTTGAAGGTTATAAGTGAGGAAACACCATCTTTTTATTAAATGGCCTCCCTAGCATCGATATTTTCGAAATTCATTAATTACCTAAACGTATTATTTGATAAACCTGCACTTAAATGAAACAATAAAGAAAAGCATGCCTAAATGAAAGCATGCTTCTATTTGAAGTTCTGAATTGTCGCCAGCTATTAAGAACGGGACAACAAACCATTTTATTAAAATTTACGTATTAAAGCTATTTCAGTGTTTTGGACATTATAATATCAATCTGATCCTCATCCCCCATATAAAAAGAATGTGCGCCCGTTTGGACAAAACCCAACTTTTTATAAAAACCAATGGCATTATCATTCCTTTCCCAAACTCCTAGCCAAATCATCTTTTTGTTTTGTTCAATAGCCAGTTCTATCGCTTTATTGATTAAATATTTTCCAAGCCCTTTACCTTGAAATTTATTTCTAATATAAATCCTTTCAATTTCAAGTGACTCATCACCCATTTTTTCGGATTGAGCATCCTTTATATTTATCTTTAAATATCCAGCAGACTCTTCATTGTAATAGATAAAAAAGAAATTCGAAGAAATCGTAGACAATTCTTTTTCCAATTGTTTAAGGTTAAAGGCACTGTCCAAATAAGCCTTCATATTTGCGGCTGAATTCTGATCTTTAAATGTATCATTGAAAGTTTCAATACTTATTTCTTGAAGTAATTGTAGATCTTGTTGATTGCACTTATTTATTTTTATAGTCATTTACGATCAGCTCCTATAGATCAATTTCGCCTTGGCGTAATTGCGTCCAGATTTTGAATTGTGCACACAATTTATTCCTTTGAAAATCCGTGATATCCGCGGTAGAGGTTTTATCTTTATTCAGTAGGTGTTTTAACACTATGTTTCCGCTACAAAAAACATTTGCTGAATGAAGATAAAATTAATAATTTCTCTTGTTCCCCTTTTTTACAAACTCCCAATCAATTTCTATATTTTTTCTAACTTTTTGGAGAAGTTGAAAAAGGACTTCTCCTTCACTTTCTGAAAGTCCCGCTAATGCGACACGATTTGAATGATCATTTTCCCTTTTTATAAATGGAAATACCTGTTTTCCCTTATCTGTTGGAAAGAGTTTTTTTATTTTTTTGTTGTGTTCATCACCTTTTTTTTCAACAAAACCATGAACCTCCAGCTGTTTTATTGCACGGGCTGCGGTTGTTCGGTCTACTTTAATCATCTCAGCTAACTTTTCTTGAATGATTCCCGGGTTTTCACATATTCGAACAAGGTACAAATATTGTCCTTTTGTAAGATCTAATTCCTTAAATTCTATATTACTTATAGAATCTAATGCCCTAGCAATCATTCCAAT
The DNA here is from genome assembly GCF_002455205.1 of Lysinibacillus sp. UBA6686. Classification (NCBI taxonomy): domain Bacteria; kingdom Bacillati; phylum Bacillota; class Bacilli; order Caryophanales; family Bacillaceae; genus Lysinibacillus; species Lysinibacillus sp. UBA6686. The sequence continues at coordinate 122,107 of NZ_DKJS01000023.1, forward strand.
CTCTCGTAGGATTTCTTTCATCACTATCTCCTCACAATTTTTTGTTGTAAATACAATAAAAAAGGAATATATTTAATATAACCGATTTTTGTTGTATTTACAACAAAAAAGTAATGATAAAGAGGTAAAGTGCAATGAAATATATCTTTTACGTGGTAGGAATATTACTATTAACCTTTGGTATTTCTTTGACAATACAATCAGATTTGGGGACCTCACCTTTTGATGCCCTATTAGTAGGGCTGTCCAAAAGTGTAGGATTTACGGTGGGTAGCTGGGAGGTAATAATCGCTTTAATAATAGTAGGTTGTAATTCACTTTTACAAAAACAAAGGCCAGAAGTTTTAGGGTTGCTAACAGCATTGATCACAGGTATAGGAATTGATATGTGGCTGTTCTTATTGCACAATTTTGTAACACCCGAGTTATGGTACAGTAAAATTGTCTATTTTAGTATCGGCTTAGTAGTTATCGGTTTGGGAACGGCAACTTATTTGCAGACAAATTTTGCTCCAATCCCCTTGGACCGATTAACATTCATCATCCAAAAATTAACTAGGACAAATATATTTTTGGCAAGGACAATCATTTACCTTGTATTCTTAATAATGGCAATGATTTTACATGGACCAACCGGCATTGGAACTTTATTAACTGTTTGTTTTGGAGGACTATTACTAAATTATTTTATGCCAGTTACTAAGAAAGCTCTCGAACACATTTTTAGTTACTCCAGTACATTACCAAATGACTATAATGATTAGATAACTCAAAATGATTGATTCGTAAGTTCCTCCATACTTTAATCCATTTCTCTCTATGAATAATGCTATAATAGAAGAAATTTATTTAATAAAAGAAGGTACGTATATGGAAATACGACAGCTTGAATATTTTTTAATACTGTGTAGGGAGCTTCATTTTACAAAGGCTGCCGAAAAATTGAATATTTCTCAGCCTACGTTAAGCCATCAAATTAAAGTATTAGAAAATGAACTTGGCATCCCACTTTTCGATCGTCTAGGGAAAAAAATAGCTATTACAGATGCTGGTAAAATTTTATATGAGCAATGTACCCATATATTTCGAGCCATTGATAATACAACAAACCAAATTATTGAGCTTAAAGAGGTAAAAGCAGGGAAATTAGTTATTGGAACTTTACCTGGTGAATTAACAAATTTAGTGTCAGATTATTTGTTAGACTATCATCTGGAATATCCAGATGTGCAAGTCTGCATAAATAGCTCGGATGATGTGCTAAAACAATTTAAAGACAATAAAATTGATTTTGCTATAACCTATAAGCAAGAGTATTTCGATTATGAGGAGGAGCAGCTAAAAATCATTTCGCTGTTTACGGAGGAACTACGATTCGTTGCTCATAGTAATCATCCATTAGCAGCTTCTAAAACAATACCTTTTAAGAATATTTTAGAGCTCCCACTTATATTATTTCCAACAATTCACCAATGTAGAAAAGTAATTGATCGTGCAGCTCATAAAGAAAAGCTTCATGTCAAGCCTAAGATAGAAACAGCAAGTATAGACGCTATTTTTAAATTAGTAGAACAAAATGTTGGCGCAACAATTATTTCCAAAACACTTTGTAATTTACATCAATCGACTGCAATTTGTGAGCGCCCTATATGCAATCCACCATTAACAAGAGAAATTGTACTTCTTTATAGAAAAGATAAATTTATTAATTTTGCTGCGAAAGCTTTTATTCACCTTATGATAGAGGGACTTGAAAAAGCAGGATTGTCCATTTCAGAAAAGAGTAAACGGTTAATTCAAACATTATTAAAGTCTCCATAACAATCAAAATCCACTGTACTAAGCATATTTGCTGAATGCAGTGGATTTTCATTTTGTCTTTGCAAGTTGAACAGATAAGTGCCTCTTCTAATAAAATGTGGTATGCAATGATTACCAGCCTTCTCTAATGCTGCAAGAGAATTGTGCGAAAGCTGACAGCCATCCCTTCATGTCATTGACCTAATAGTTTTCGACAACATGAAAAGCATAAGGTTTTCAATAGATAATCAATAATGCTTTCACTCTACCGTATTTCGATAGAATAATTTAAGCTGCGCAACAATCATGATGCTTATCACAACAAGTAAAAACCAAGAGCTTATTTTACCAAAATGGACGATTTCCCATGAAATTTCTTGATTGGGATAAGACCATGCGCCAAAGAACGTTGCAATATTTTCGGCTACCCAAATGAAAAATCCAATTAAAAAGAATGATATAACGATCGGCATTTTATAAATTTTTTTGCGCACTGTAAATTTGACAATCGTACGGTAGAATACAATAAAAAGAGTAGCCATTAAAAGCCATCGAAAATCATAAATAAAATGATGGGTAAAAAAATTTAAATAGATCATGGCTCCAAGTGGGATTGCAAAATAACTCTTTGGCCAGTTAACGATTGCTAAATCAAACCTGCGCCAGGCTTGACAAATATAGCTTGCCACACTGGCATACATAAAACCACTATATAAAGGCCCCCCCCAAATTTTTGTCCACGCTTCTTCTGGATATGACCAAGAGTTAAAATTCACTTTATATATTTCTAGTACAAGCCCAATCATATGAAATAGAAAAATAACTTTCAATTCATCTTTTGATTCCAATTTAAATTTATACATAAGATATTGTGCCAAAAGACAAATGATTAATATAAAGTCGTATCTTGAAATGCCAGGTATTTGGATTGCGTTTGAAAGTGCAAGTGTCATAAATATCACAACAGGGAAAATACAAGATAATGATTGATGATAAATAAAGTAAGCTAAATCTTTAAAAAAACTCTTCAAATTCATTCACCTCAATAGAACTAACTTCAAACTCTTGTTAGAAGAATATAAGATATTTTATCAAAAATGAATATATTTTTATTGATAATCAATAAATTTATTAGGCTGTATCTTGGAACTAAAATATGTGAAAAACGTCTTTTCTTTTCTTCATTGGTGGTAATACTTATATACGTCATAAAAAACCCGATAGTTAGATTTTTATCTAACTATCGGGTAATAAACTCACTCCTGCTATTTTAATAATTTCAACAAACTATGAAAACAGGTATCTTTATAAAATTTATGTTGTTCTTCTAAATCACATGTTAGCCATTGAATTAATGAACCATCAATAATGGCACGTATCATTTTTGCATTTGTTAGTGAATCAATATCCTGACTAAAAACATCTTCAGTTTTTCCTAATTCAATGATTTCTCGTCCAATTCCCCAACAATTCTCGTAAAATTTTAAGTTGATTTTTTTATACTCTTCATTACCGTTTGCTTGAGCTAAAAAATCTAAATACACTCTATAAAATTTTTTATTTTCTTGGGGTGATACAAAAACAGCATTTACGTAGGCTTGAAGTTTTTCAATAGCCGTCTGATACTTGGCGATTTCTTTTATTTCATAACTATATATTTTATTGGTAATAGATTCCAGTAATTCTAATAATATGTTTTGTTTGCTCGTAAAGTAGTAGTGAACTACTCCTTTTGAAACATTCGCATGATTGGCAATATCCTGTAGTGTGACATTATCATAGCCTAAGCTTGAAACAGCATTAAAGGCTGCTTTCATAATCTGCTTTTTTCGTTCTTCCTCTTTCTTTTTCATAGGAGCCTCCAGTGACTTGTTAAAAGCATTATACATGAATAAAGGGTAAATGCCAATTTTTATATTGACCGGTCAGAATAATTTTGTTACTGTTTAATGGAATTAAATTGTAGGAGGATGTTTACGATGACAATAGAAAGCTTTAGAGCGTTAGTAGTCAATCAAGATGAAGAATTCACAGTACATGTTAACAATCTTACTTTAAATGATCTACCAAATGGTGAGGTATTAATTAAAGTAAGTTACTCTGGCATTAATTATAAAGATAGTCTTGCTACGATTCCCAATGGTAAAATTGTTACTTCATATCCTTTCGTACCTGGAATAGATTTAGCTGGGATCGTTGTTTCCTCAGAAGATCCTCAATTTAAAGAAGGTGACGAGGTGATTGCAACTAGCTATGAAATTGGTGTAACCCATTTTGGTGGCTTTAGTGAATATGCTCGTATCCCATCTAAATGGGTTGTTCCACTTCCAAAGGGTCTCTCCCTAAAAGAAGCAATGGTTATTGGCACTGCAGGATTTACAGCAGCATTGTCTATTCAAAGGTTGGAGGAGAATGGTGTTAACCCTGAAAAAGGGAAAATACTTGTGACTGGTGCAACAGGTGGTGTAGGCAGCTTTGCTGTGTCTATCTTATCAACACTAGGTTATCAGGTAGAAGCAAGTACTGGAAAAGAATCTGAACATGAGTATTTGAATAGTCTTGGAGCCACTTCGATTGTTTCTCGTGAAGAAGTATTTGACGGGAAAATCAGAGCATTAGGCAAACAGAAATGGGCAGCTGCTGTTGATTCTGTAGGTGGAGAGCCACTCGCCTCCTTATTAAGTCAAATTCACTATGGTGGGGCTGTTGCTATCAGCGGATTAACAGCTGGAACACAACTTCCTACAAGCGTCTTCCCGTTTATTTTACGAGGGGTTAATTTACTGGGGATTGATTCTGTTTATTGCCCAATGGACATTCGATTGAAAACATGGAATCGTTTAGCGGAGGATTTTAAACCAGCAAATCTTGAAAATTTCATTCATCAAGAAGTAACACTTCAGCAACTTCCTGATGTTCTCCCTATTTTACTAAAAGGTCAAGCTAGAGGGAGAATACTTGTGAAATTATGCGATTAGTAGCCTAAAAATACTATGCAGCCATCTGCTTTCTTTATTTTATCGGATGCCAGTTGGTTGCATTGTTTATGGTGGCAATAAAAAAAGAATTAAGTTCAGTAATACCGAACCTAATTCCTTTTCAGTTATAGAATTTCTTTCAAAATTTAACTAACCTTATTTTACACCACTTGCCCCAAACCCAGACGTTCCACGAACAGTAGGCGATAATTCATTTACTTCTAGCAATTGAATTGTAGGCACAAGCTGAATGACCATTTGAGCAATACGCATTGATTTTTCTACTATAAATGTCTCTTTACCATGATTGATTAAGATAACACCTATTTCGCCCCTATAGCCTTCATCAATTGTGCCTGGACTATTTAGAACTGTTATACTATGTTTTAATGCTAGTCCGCTTCTTGGACGAATTTGAGCTTCCGTTCCTTTTGGTAATTCAATTTGTAAGCCTGTTTTAATTAGTTTAGCTTGTCCTGCTGGAATCTCTGCTGCCTCAATTGAATAAAGATCCATTCCAGCATCACCTGGATTGGCCTGCATCGGAAGCATAGCATCAGCATGTATTCTTTTGATTTTTACGTCTAAGTTCATTATTTTTCATCCTTAACGATTAAAATTAAATGTGTCGTCTGTAATCGGTGCTACTTTTGCCTTGGCATAAGTCGAGCCCTTTTGTGAAAAGAAGTCATATGTGGAGCCTTCATTACGAATACCATTCATCACAATAGGATTGACTTCTTCTTCTGGGAACATTGATTCGAAGCCGACATTCATTAACGCTTTATTAGCATTATAGCGTACATAGGCTTTGACTTCAGGAGATAATCCTGTTTCCGCATAAATATCATCCGTATATTTCATTTCATTTTGATATAAATCTAGTAATAATTCATAGCCCCATAAACGTAGCTCTTCTTGTTTTTCTTTTGAAAATTTCTTGAATAGATTTTGAGCAAAAAAGCCAACTGCGACACCATGGATGGATTCGTCGCGTAAAATAAGCGAAATAATTTCAGCACTGTTTCGTAGGAAGCCTTGTCCTCCTAAGTATAGCGGGTAGAAAAAGCCAGAATAGAAAAGGAAAGATTCAAGCATAACGGAGGAGAACATCGCTTTCCATAAGCTTTCTGGATTGTCTTCTTCAATACTATTATAAATAGCTGCAATTTTATTGGCCTTATACTGTAGAAATTCATTTTTCTTAACCCATTCAAATAGCTCATCTATTTCTTCGTTTGTACAAAGCGTTGTGAAAATATAAGAATAGGATTTGGCATGGATGGCCTCAAATGCATCAAAAACAGTTAGGACCGCCTTCTCCTGTAAATCGTCTGTATAAGCGGCCACACGATTCATCCCTATATTTGTTTGGACGGTATCCAGTAACGTTAATCCTGCGAACACTTTTTTATACGTGTCTTGATGCTCAAAGCTTTTCCACTGTTTAATATCTTTGCTGACCGCAATTTCTTCAGGAAACCAAATTTGCTTCCATTGCTGGTCCCAAAATATTTGTGCAAGTTCACTCGTTGCCTTATTCCAATTGACTGCCTCATATATTATATTTGACATGCTACACACTCCTCTAAGCTTTGTAAACGTTGGCGAACATAGTAAACGGACTTAATTCCCTTTATCCATGCATAAATATATACTTTAGCCAATTGTTCTGTAGTCCAATTGTCAGTTACATAAAGCGTCATCGAAATGCCTTGGTCAACATGTTTTTGAGAGGCTGCATATAAATCGATTAAGTCATATGGATCAATATCATATGCTTCTACATATAAATGACTGTTTTCATTTGTTAAATGTGGCATTGGATAAATTGTTCGGCTATCCGCATAATCACGTACCTCTACGCGCTCTGTACAAGGAGCAATAGAAGCCGTACAGCTACGGATGTAAGAAATACTTCCAGTAGGTGCAATCGCCAAACGATATGAATGAAATAATCCATATTGCATAACATCCTGCTTTAAATTCTCCCACATTTTTGCTGTTATGATTGGAATATTTCCAAGCGCTTTTAGCACAGCAGGTGACAGTTCTTCCTCTGTTTTATTTATATATTGATTAAAGTAAATACCTGAAGCATAGTCACTTTCCTCAAATCGGTAGAATGTTTCGCCTCTTTCTTTTGCCATCACCATTGAAGATTTGAGTGAAAAATAATTCATCGCCTCCATAAAATGGTCCATAAAATCAATAGAATCCTTTGAGCCATACATGATTCCCTCAGTAACAAGATGGCCGTGGAGATTCATACAACCAAGCCCTACTGAATGCATTAATTTATTTGCTTTTGCAACAGGGGGTACATTCTTGATGTTCGTCATTTGTGACACATTTGTTAATAGATGCATAGCTGTATCGACTAATGTTTCAAAATTAGTTACTTTGCTTGCTGCATGGATATCAATTGAACCTAAGTTACAGGATACATCTAGCCCATATTCATTCGGCACATCTTGGTCAGTAATAATACTTGTTTCTTGAACTTGCAATATTTCTGTACATAAATTTGACATTTTCACACGACCAATATTTTTAAGCGGATGCACGTTATTAACATTATCATCAAAAATTTCAAATGGATAGCCCGATTCAAATTGCGCTTTTTTTACCTCTGTATAAAGCTTACGTGCATTCAAACGCTTAATTTTACGAATTTTCTGATTATCTAGCAGCTCGTAATACATTTCTGTAATTGAAATTTCAGACATACGCTTACCATATTCTTTAAAAATATCATAAGGACTAAACAATACAATATCTTTATCACGTTTCATAAGTTCAAAGAAAATACTTGGTATAATAATGCCTGTCGATAGAGTTGCGAGACGAATTTTATCATCAGCATTTGGTTTTTTGGATGAAATAAAATTTTCTATATCAGCATGAAAAATATTTAGATAGACTACGCCCGAGCCATTTCGTTGTCCAAGCTGATTGGAATAACTGAAAGAATTTTCTAATAGTTTCGCTACTGGGATTACACCACTTGCACGATTTAGAATCTCTTTAATTGGATCTCCTAAAGGACGTAAATCTGTTAAGTTTACTCCAACTCCACCACCAAGGCGTGATAGCTCCAAACAATACCCTATATTTTCAGCAATACTATTCATAGAGTCATCCATTGATAATTTAAAGCAGCTTACTAGTTCTCCACGTGCTTTCTTTCCACTATTTAAAGCCGTTGGAGTTGCAGGCTGATACGCCTCCATCATCGCTTCAACAGAGCGTTCTGCTAATATTGTGTCGCCTTGTGCTAAATACAAAGCAATAATGACAATACGGTCCTCATATTTTTCTAAAATTTCTTCCCCATCACGACTCTTCATGGCATAACTATCGTAAAATTTACTTGCACTCATAAAGGATGGAAAACGGAAATGATAATCATATGCCTTTTTGTATAGCTTTTTAATAAATTCCATCTCATACATATCGATAAATTCTTTTTCATAATAACCCTCATCGACTAAATAACGGATTTTTTCTTCAATATCAATAAAGTAACGGAGACGCACGTTTACATATTCTAAAAAGTAACGGCGTGTTGCTTCTCGATCCTTTTCTAACTCTAATTGACCTGTTGTACTATAACGATTTAGTACATCATTATTAAGCTTTAAATATGTTTTCACGCGATGACCCTCATTTCATAAAACGTTTGTATTGCATCATAATCAGTTTGATTTCCTCGTAAATCTAATTTACGCACTAGAGGCACATGATACTTTGCTGCAATTTTCTCGCCAGCAGCGCCAAATACTGTATGGCCGAAATTACTGTTGCCACTTACAACTACTCCCTTACAGTAATTTCCGTTTTGTTCTAAAAAACGAGCTACCTTTGCAGGGATATCACCTAATCCGTCTGTGTATGTGATTAAAAGGTAGGGCTCACTCAACTGTAATTCCTCAGACAGCTCCATTGATTTCCCCTTTAATTTTGAGACAACATTTCGGACATTACCTGTACGACTAGCATAAATAATCATAGTGAAATCAGCTCGATTTGAGAAACAATTTCCTTAACATCCCCTATAAATGTCTCATTATATTCAAGAACTGGCACGCTTAAAAATCCTGCATCTATAATAGTTTGCTTTGCTTTTTCATCATGGTCAATATTTACAATTTCTGCTTCAATTCCTACTCGTTGTAATTCAGATTTTACCCAAAGACATTTAGGACAAATTGTTTTTGTATAAAGTTTCATATAAATCCCTCTTTTCATAAAATAAAAGGCTATCTCTTCAAAGAGAGACAGCCTAAAATGGAAACGTTAAAAACACATAAAAATAGCTACGTCCCCATTCCTTAATCCCCGAAGAAATGATTGTTGTGTTTTATATAGGCAGGTCTCCTGGCTTTGCTTCATTCTCTGATTTCCTTCCCATGCGAAAGCACAGTGGCTTAAATCATCGTCAGCTTTACAGTTGCGGGGACAGCGTCGGTATTGCACCGAACTTCCCTATTAAACTACATATAGTAGTACCTTAATAAAACAAACACAATATATTGTTTTCCGATAGAACTAAGTGTACCATCCTTCAAAATAAAAGTAAATCTAGATTAGAGACTTCTTAATAGTAAGATTATTCGATATTTTCCGCAAAATGATATTAAGCAAGTGGATAAATAGTTCCTAACGCTATAAACAATAATAGACATCTGATAAAGAATTATTTTTATGAAAGTAGTAACACTATGTATTTAAAGTCATTTTCCTGCCTTTCCTTGCAAGAAGTAATTATGTAAATACTTTTTTGGAATATAACATCAAAAATATAGGCATAAGCTAATACAATAATTCTTTACATAAAAACAGTCCTTATTCCGAAGAATAATAGACTGTTAAACTTTTGATTGTTGATAAATCCTTACATATTATTCTAGCCGATAAATAAAGATAGTCCTTATTAAATTCAGACGTCCAGCGCATTTTATGTTCTCTATCATAGACTTCCTTCACTTTACCATTTTTTGAACTACAAAAGAAACTATTAGCCTCTTCACTCTTTAAATATCATTTTTCCATTTGTCGTAAATTCTATTTGTTAGGAAAAGTATTTTCATTCCATTTAGGCATGTATCTATGCTGCTCTACTTAAATGTATCGCACATCCATTGATAAAATTTTTCCTTCTCCTCAAAATTTGGATAATGAGCTGACTCCTCGAAAGAAATAAACTCCTTTTGATCCGCTTCAATCCTATCAAAATAATTTTTTGCTGCATTAGATGAAGTCATAGCGTCGTATTTACCCATTACAAAATAAAATGGTAGCTCAAGTTTGGTAACGATCTTAGGTAGCGGCTTATCCAAGGTTTCTTTTACAAGCTGTTCTTGTGAATTAGCAACTCCATATGTATAGCGAATTAAATCTAATAAATTATATTCACGACTTAATAGTATATCGCCATCCGACATATTAATAAGTCTTGTAGCGCCGCCGTACTTATACACATAGCCTCTTGGAGTCACTGCCTCTCCAGCATGTATTTTTTCAGCGACCCCCTGTAAGTACTTCACATCTTCTGTATTTCCGGCTTTTTTCGCTTCACTTATCGTATTATTCAAATTATCTATTTCACTTTCTTGCATATTGCTCATCTGACCAATCCCAATATAGGCTTCATATTTTTCTGGAGCTTTATAAGCAGCCATTGTTCCTAAGTATGTGCCGTAAGAATGACCTATTAGGATCACTTTCTCTTTACCAAATCGTTTTGAAATATAATCCGTAAGTTCTAATAAATCATCTACAAGTACATCTGCCGTTAAGTTAGAATAATCCTCATTAAAATGATACGATTTACCGCTTCCTCTTTGATCGTAATTAACGACAGTGAAATCCTTTTCTAATAAGTCTTCGTACTTGGCATAAGGAATTTCGGACACACTCGGTCCCCCGTGTACATATATAATGACCGGGTTATTTTGATCACGACCTCTAATCATGATTTGCTGTTTTGTACCATTGATCTTAACTTGTTCTAAAACGCTAATACTGTTATCCCCTTTTATATTCGAAGTCCATGTGGGACGAAAAAGTACTAATAACAATATTATTATAATAATTACTCCCATATATTTTATTATTTTCTTTATATTTTTCATCTAATTCTATTAATTCCTTTCTGCTAATGTAATTTAATTTATGATCCAATACATGCTTTTAAATATTGTGAGGCCATTTTTTAGCAATCCTTATTATGAAATGGATTTAAGCTTGTGTATTTTTACCTCCCTTATTCATTACTCTACCAATGAAAGGTAATATGCTGTAGTGCCAGCAAGTCAATAAAAAGTCATTAAAAAACGACATTTTATGACCTTTGGCTAATACATATTACTTCTTTAAAAATAAGTGGCTTTTGCCATGAATTTAAATCTACTAATATAAAAAAAGAGCGTAGACAAAGTCGGTTGAACTTTATCTACACTCTTTTACTTTAATGTTTTTTTATCTACTATAAGACTCTCTTCCATTGCTTTAATAATAGCTGAAGATCTATTTTTAACGTTTAATTTTGAATAAATGGTAGAAATATAGTTTTTTACAGTTCCAATTGAAAGAAACATCTTTTCTGAAATGTCTTTATTGGATAATCCTTGGGTTAAATATTTTAAAACCCTTAATTCTTGATTATTTAAATCATATGGATGATTTATAAGGTTATCGTCAAGATGTTCTGGGTGCTCGTTTTTCTTTATTTGTATCTGACCAAACACCTCTTTTGCTAATTGTTGAGGGATGAGAGAACCTCCGTTGTAGACCATTTTAATACCCTGAATTAAAAATTCTGGATCAACAGCCTTTAATATATAACCATCTGCACCGGCGTTTAAAGCATCCAAAACGTGATTAACCTCTTGAAAAGTAGTCAGTATTATCACTTTTATATGTGGCCAACGTTTTTTTATTTCATCTGTTGCCTTTACACCATCCATCACTGGCATTTGAATATCCATTAATAGAATATCAAGGCTTTCCATTTCGCATAAATCAATTGCCTTTTCCCCATTTTCTGCAGTACCAACAATCTCAATGTCAGAAATACTTTCAATCACAATTTTTAAGCTTTTTCTTAAAATCTCTTGATCTTCAACTATTGCCGCTTTAATCACCATCATTAAACTTCCTTTGCTATTGGTATGTTACACGTTATTCTCATACCATTATTCAATTTAGAATAAAAGGTAACTGTCCCCGCTAATGCCGATATTCGATCTTTCATTGAGCGTAATCCAAATCCTAAATTCAATTCATCACAACCATTTCCATTATCTTCAATAAGAATAATTAATTCTTCTTGTTTAAACGAAATATTTACCTTAATAAAAGTTGACTGACCATGTCTTTTCGCATTTGTAAGCCCTTCTTGTATACAACGAATAATAACAAACTTTAATCTTTCACTAACTTTGATAGCTTCCCCTTCAACATTCAGCTTTATATCTGTTGCTGTATGTTTCATAAAATCAGCAATCAATTCTTGCACCGATTCAACAAGTGTTTGATGGTCCATTGGCGACATATGATGAATTGTTTTTCTCACATCATTCAATCCATTTCGTGCTAAATCCGAAATCTCTTTTATACTTTTTTCTGCTTCTTTTTTATCTGCCTGATATAGAAAAGGAAGGGCATCTAAACTGGTTATGACTGATGTAAAAATATGGCCGACGGTATCATGCAAATCTTGTGAAACTCGATTTCGTTCTTCTCTAATCGTCAGTTCCTCAATCCTTTTTGAATAGTATTCCAAATGCTTATTTTTTTCCTCAATAGAGGCAATTAACTCTTTATTAGCGGTAATGACAATAGTCGTTCTTCCTAGGCAAAACCCAATCCCATAAAAAATAATTGTGTCTATAAAAAGTGCAAAGAAATCCTTATTAATGAAAAGACTGCCGGCCCATGTACCAACTACTAAGAAAGGACCTAACCAAATTAATGGCTTAACTTGACAAGCATAGGCAACAGTTAGGATAGGCACGAGTAAAAAACTATAAGTCACTGCTATTTCATGCTGACTTGATAAGTAAATAAACAATGAACCAGTTAACAACACCTCGGTCATTATATAATATTGGAACTTTATAAGCCCAGGTCGATAAAATAGATGGGGTATTATATAAGAACAACTAGCCCATAAAAGTAAAATCCACTTTTCTGAACCAATCGTACTAATGAATATTGAATTGCCATTATATGCAAACCATATCGTACGCATTAGAAATAAAAAATAGTCCAACCAATGCCATTTCCTTTGATCTTTTATTGCTTTCATACTTAATTCCCCTATCTTCGGTGTGTAGTCCACCATTCCTATAAATAATTATTTTCCGCTCATAGTTAATGATGATAAAGTGACTGTACTGTTGTTCACATTATACAATATTTCCCTATTTTTATTTGTATGTACTTGACTATATCTGCAAACTGTACTTCTTTTAAGAGATACATTTTTTATAGAAAAATATCCATTATGTGTATTTTAATAATAATTTTTTATTTTTTGATTAGACCATTTCCTTCCTAAGCTAATAATAAACCAATACATACAAAATGCTATTCGTTCTGATTTTAAAATAAGAAAGAATAGTTTTTTCTATTTTGCAAGTTGGTAATAACAGATTTGCTTCCTTTTTTCATATCTATTGTCTCTAATTTAAATTAGCGTCTGAATGTTTTTTCTACAGATAACCACATTGTCATTTTTAGTTCTCTTCTTTACTTGGACTATTCTTTAAATAATTTCTATCCTATCTGCACATTATCTTTATCTATAGCAGCTAGTCTATGTTTTGTAAACGGCAGTTGCTTATACAATGACGATCGCTTACAAAATATGATTTGAGAGGAAGAATAAAATGATAAAGAAAATATTTATTTGTGTACTAATGGGAGCTATTGCATTGTGCTCAGTAGCCTGTGTAGACAATGGGACCGAAAAGACATCGAATACAATCACACAAAATACGGCTTATAAGAAGGAATCGGAAAGTAGGAAGTATGAGTCTATTTTTAAAAATAGTTTATTTTTTGGAGATTCTATTACAGAGGGACTTAATTATCAAGAATTAATCGATGATACAAATGTTATCGCTGACGCAGGTAAAGTTACAGTTATGGCCGTAGAAGAAGATGTTGGTAAAGTAGTAGAAAAAAACCCTGAACACATTTTTATGAGTTTTGGTATTAATGATTTACTGATGCGAATGGATCTTAAAGGAAATCCAATCGATAACCCAGTTGAGTATTCAATAGATAATTATTCAAAACTAGTACAGAAAGTGAAGGAAAAGCTTCCTAATGTAAAAATACACATTTTATCTGTAACACCTGTTACTGATAAAGCATTACAGGAGTTTTCACAATATAAACACATTGATGAATATAATGTGAAACTTAAAGAATTAGCAAAAGCTGAAAAAGCAGAATACATTGATTTATCCCCGATTTTTGATAAAAACACTGATTTACATGATGAAGATGGCGTACACTTTAAAGCTAAATATTATACGCAGCTACTCGATATTTTAAAAATTTCTGTTAAGTAGTGTCCATATTCTAAAAATTCACAGTTCTAATAAAGGAACTGTACTTAAAAAAAGTGTAATTATTTAGGTGGTGACAAATATTGGTATTCAGTAGCTTAATTTTTCTTTTTGTATTTTTACCATTAGCCATTCTTCTATATTATATATCTCCTAAGGCTCTTCGGAATTTTGTATTATTTGTAGTTAGTCTAATTTTTTATGCATGGGGTGAACCAGTATATATAGTAATTATGATATTCTCCACCCTATTTGATTATATGAACGGAGTACTTATAGACAAATATAGAGGTCACAAGGGTATTACAAAAGCTATATTCATTAACTCAATCATTATAAATTTAGGAATACTTGGATTCTTCAAATATTATGGTTTCGTAGTGGACAACATCAATTCCATTTTTCACTTAAATATTCATGTTGACACTCTCCCTCTTCCAATTGGAATCTCTTTCTATACATTTCAAACTATGTCTTATGTGATAGACGTATATTTAGGTAAAGTATCTGCACAAAGAAATATTATTTCTTTTGGTACTTATGTAACGATGTTCCCACAACTGGTCGCAGGGCCTATTGTAAAATACAGTGATATTGAAACCCAATTACAACATAGAAAAGTAACATTAGATCGTTTTGGCGAAGGAATGGAGCTATTTATTAGAGGTCTTGCCCTAAAAGTACTTTTAGCTAATAATATAGGACTTCTTTGGACGAGTGTTAAATCAACCTCAATGTCAGAACTAACTATTTTAACAGCATGGCTTGGGATTATTGCTTTTGCCTTCCAAATTTACTTTGATTTTAGGGGATATTCAGCTATGGCGCAAGGTTTAGGAAAAATGTTTGGTTTTGATTTGCCAGAAAACTTTAACTATCCCTATATATCTAAAAGTGTCACTGAGTTTTGGCGTAGATGGCACATTTCATTAGGCTCTTGGTTTAGAGAGTATGTATACATTCCTCTTGGGGGAAATCGGTCAGGATTACTCAAACAGCTTAGAAATTTGTTTATAGTTTGGTTCTTAACAGGATTATGGCATGGGGCTAGCTGGAATTTCGTTGTATGGGGACTTTATTTTGGATTATTTGTAACACTTGAAAAGCTTTTTCTTTTAAAATGGCTTAAAAAAAGAATGCATGTTTTTGCACATGTGTACACACTTATCATCGTATTAATTGGATGGGTATTTTTTGAATTTGATAACTTATCAGTAGCCATTAGCTTCATTGGAACAATGTTTGGCTTTAATCAAACTGCTTTCTTGGATAAGAATACACTCTATTATCTCACAACTAATTTTACATTATTTTGTATCTTAGCAATTTGTTCAACACCATTCCCCCAAAAGACACTTGTATATTTAAGAGAAAAGTTGAAAATTTCAGGAGCTATTTGTATGCCAATCTTTTATGTGATACTAGTAGTTCTATCAACTGCATATTTAGTAAACGACACATATAATCCATTCCTATATTTTAGATTTTAAGTATTAGCTATATTTAGTTTGAAAGAGGTGAGTTGCTTGAATCAGTATGAAAAAATATACAAATACACAATGGCGAGTTTGTTGTCGCTATTTATAGGTGGCATGTTCAGTATTAATTTATTAACTCCAAACAAATCATTTTCTGATTCAGAGAATAGAAACTTAGAACCGTTACCAACGTTCTCTATTCAAAATCTTTTAGATAAAAAATTCACTTCACACTATGAAACATATATGTCTGACCAGTTTGCATTTAGAGATTTTTGGATAGGCATGAAATCTGATATAGATCGAACAATAGGGAAAAAAGAAAATAACGGAGTATATATCGGTAAGAATGGTTTTTTACTTCAAAAATTTAATAAACCTGAAGATCAAGATGTGAAAAGTAAAATTGCAGCAATAAATGATTTTCATTTAGCAAATCCAAATGTGGAAAAGCACATAATGTTGATTCCTACAGCAATTAGTATTTTAGATAAGAAACTTCCTAATTTTGTTTCTCATGATGATGAGCTTACGTATATTGATAAAGTAAAGAAATCCTTGAATACGAAAATCAATTTTATTGATGTATATCCTACATTGCGTTCAAAAGAGAATGAATATATCTATTATAAAACCGATCATCATTGGACTACTAAAGGCGCATATTATGCCTACCTAGAGTTGAGTAAAAATTTAAATTTTACTCCCACCCAAAAAGAGTCATTCAACATAAAAAAAATTACTAATAGTTTCTATGGTTCACTATATTCTAAAGGAGGTTTTCGACATATAGATCCTGATAGCATTGAATTATACGAGCCTAAGGAAGCTATCAAATACAAAGTAGAATATGTTGATGAAGATAAAACCTCTAGCACCCTTTATGAGATGAATAACATCAAGAAAAAAGATAAATATACCGTCTTTTTCAACGGAAATCATCCATTAGTGAAGATAACAACTGAAAATACGAGTGAAAAAAAAATAGTAGTTGTAAAGGATTCTTATGCAAATGCCTTACTTCCTTTTTTACTACCACATTTTAGTGAAATTCAAGTGATTGATCTTAGATACTATAGCGATAGCCTACATTTATTCATACAAAAAAACAAAATCGATGAAATGCTACTAATTTACAATGCAAATACTTTCTTTGAGGATTCATCTATATCTGACTTATCCGAATAAACGACAAGGAGAATTAGCCCTATGAGAAATTTAATAAAATCCGGTATGACTATTTTTGTTTGCACTATTATTCTAGTAGTTTTAAGTGGTTGTTCAGGAAAACAAACGAATCCATCCGCTACAGAAATAGGAGAACAAATTGGTCACACCACAAACTTAGACGAAATGAAAGAAGGAGATCATAAAAAACTTCAAAAGTTATATCACATAAATACCGATGAAGTTGAAAGCTTTGTTCTTTATACTGCCCCCACAAACATTAAAGCTGATGAAATTGCTGTGATTAAAGCGAAAGATGTGAAAAATGTAGACAACATGAAAGAGAAAATTTCCAATAGAATCGAAAAAAAATCAAAAAGCTTTAAAAACTATTTACCAGAAGAACATTTCTTAATAGAAAAGCATGTCTTGAAAACAAAAGATAGCTATATTCTCTTAGCTATTTCAAAAGACTCTGAAGAAATAGAAAAGGCGTTTGATAAAGCGCTTAAATAAAATTGACTAAAATAGAAAGTGTTCCCCACTCTCTATTTTTTTCTTGAATGAAGGACTTAAGTCATTCATCACCACCCTTTTTCTTTTCATATTCTTTAGAATTAGCTTGATTTTGAGGGAAAACATATGGGGATTGAATTCACAGTTCTCCAGTGTTATCGCCGTATAATTTAGCAATTTTTGAGGATAATAGCTGGGGATTTTGACAATGTTTTTTTAAAGCTATTGGCTTAAGTATGTGAAAATAATTGGAGCTCTTAGAATATTAGTGAGCATAGGCTTTGACTTTGAAAATATATTTGTACTAAAATTATCTCGAGCTCGAGATATATTGAATAGAGATATTAATTGAATGTTCACTTGTACTGTCTATCATTTTGACAGAATGACTGATTACAATTAGTAGCATCATATAAGATATATTGAAACCTCAACATTTATAGGAATTACTAGGAGGAACAAACATTATGGCAATTGAATTTTATTCTGCATTAAAAGAAAGACGCTCTTACTATGGAATTAATAAAGATGTACAAGTATCTGATGAGAGAATTAAGGAAATTATTGAATTTGCTGTTCAGCATACACCTTCAGCTTTCAACTCGCAAACTGCTCGTTTAGTAGTATTAACAGGTGAAGCTCATGATAAATTATGGAATATTACAACTGACATTTTACGCAATGTAGTTGGAGAAGGAGATTTCACAGGAACTCAACAAAAAATGGATTCATTTAAATCAGGATACGGGACAGTATTATTCTTCGAAGATGAGTCAATCATTAAATCTCTTCAAGGGCAATTCCCTTCTTATGCTGAAAACTTCCCAATCTGGTCTAACCAAGCGTCAGGGATGCATCAGTTAGTAGTATGGGCTGGATTAGAAGCAGAAGGACTAGGAGTCTCTGTACAACACTATAATCCGTTAATTGATGATGAAGTGAAAAAAGAATGGAATATTTCTGAAGACTGGAAATTAATTGCGCAAATGCCGTTTGGTAATCCAGTTGCTCAACCAGGTGAAAAAGAGTACCAACCACTTGAAGGACGTGTAAAGTTTTATAAATAATTATTTTGAGTAGTAGAAAGAAAACACTATTCAGAATGATTAAAGAATCTAATAATTTCGAATAAGATATTATAGTTCCCCTATTTGTATTATAGTACTATAATAGATTTGTAATAGATTTTATCGTTAGGAGATGCAATATAATGAAAGCATTAAGATGGCACAACGCTAAAGATTTACGATTAGAAAATATTGAAGAGCCTTCTGCAAAAAAAGGCGAAGTAAAACTTAAAGTTGAATGGTGCGGTATTTGTGGTAGTGATTTACACGAATATACAGCAGGTCCTATCTTTATACCAGCAGATCAACCACATCCTTTAACTGGCGATAAAGCACCAATTGTTATGGGACATGAATTCTCAGGACAAGTTGTAGAAGTTGGCGAAGGTGTAACGACAGTACAAGTTGGTGATCGTGTTGCAGTAGAGCCAATCTATAATTGCGGTGAATGTGAGCCTTGTAAACAAGGGTTATACAATCTTTGCGAAAAAATGGGCTTCTATGGTCTTGCTGGAGGCGGCGGTGGTTTCTCTGAATTCACTTCTGTTCCAGAGCACATGCTACACAAATTACCAGAAGGTGTTTCTTATGAACAAGGGGCACTTGTTGAACCATCTGCTGTAGCACTTCACGCAGTAAAACAAAGTAAATTAAAAGTAGGCGATAAAGCAGCTGTATTTGGTACAGGTCCGATCGGTCTACTAGTAATTGAAGCATTAAAAGCTGCTGGTGCATCTGAAATCTATGCTGTGGAATTATCTGAGCAACGTAGAGAAAAAGCGGCAGAATTTGGTGCAATTGCTATTGATCCTGCTACTGGTGATGCGGTAGAACAAATCCAAAAACTTACTAATGGTGGCGTTGATGTTGCATTTGAAGTTACTGGTGTTCCGCCAGTATTAAAACAGGCCATCCACTCTACAAAATTTAACGGTGAAACTATGGTTGTTAGTATCTTCGAAAAAGAAGCACCTATTCATCCACAAGATCTTGTGCTAAGAGAGCGTAATCTTACTGGTATTATTGGATACCGTGATGTTTTCCCAGCTGTTATTAATTTAATGGCTCAAGGATACTTTGCTGCTGATAAATTAGTGACAAAACGTATTAAACTTGATGAAGTCATAGAAGAAGGTTTCGAAGGACTATTAAAAGAAAGAAATCATATTAAAATTTTGGTAAAAGCTGAATAGTTATTTACCATCGAAAGATTAGATTTCCTACTATTGTAGCCGCATAAAAAATAGTATTGGGCATGTTTTGAATTTTTTTCAAAACATGCCCTTTTTATGTATACTTGACATGGCAACAACTAGGTGATGAAAGACTATTTCAGGCTCAGCAGTAGGAACTGTTAGCGAAAGCATAATAAAGTGAAGTTCAATACAGTCTGATTCACCTCTTAATGCTTTTGCTACTTTATTTTGACGATTATTTTTGAGTTCCTGGTCTTACAATTTACATTCTAAAAAGGGATTTACTTATTTTGAAATAAAACTGAACAGAGTTGTATTGTTTAAACAAGGAATTAAAAAAAGGAGTGGGTAAGGGAAATTTCCCCAACACTCCACTCCTTCTTTCCATTCGCTACTTGATAGCTTGAAGGTGTGGGCTTCTAGGATAATACATCTACCCATCGCCATTTTCCGCGAACCATTCCATTGATAATACTGATTCATCTTTCTGAATTTGTTTAGCGTAAGTATGTCCACTACCTACTAAAAATGCTGAAATACCAAACGTAATGATTACATTTTTTCCTTATCTTAATCTTATGGTTTTTTGCACCAAACCCTTCAGAAAAATAGCTTTCATTTTATATTATTGATACTTTTTCAATTATCCATTTATACTACCTATCTACTTAAACGAAATTTTTCAAAATCATCACCAACTTTTTTTCTCTTCATATTCTATAGAATCAGATCGAATATTGAGGGGGAAACATATGGGGATTGAATTCACAGCTCTCCATTGGATTTATGTTGTTTTTATTGTGCTTATCATTGGATTTATGGTTAAACGTCGCGATACCACCCTCATTTGTGTACTAGGCATCTTCATGCTTGCGATTGTTGCTACTGGCGATTTAACTTCATCCATTAGTGGTGTTTTTAATAGCTTTATTTATGCCATTACAGAGCTGTTATCGACCATTCTGATTATTTCTATTATTGTTGCCATGAGCCGGGTGATGATGACTGCTGGCATTAATGAGGTCATGATTGCTCCTTTTACAAAGTTCATTAAAACTCCTACTCTAGCCTATTGGACGATTGGTCTTTTAATGATGTTAATCTCCTGGTTTTTCTGGCCATCACCTGCAGTAGCATTGTTAGGGGCGGTTCTGTTGCCTGTTGCGATTCGAGCGGGCTTACCAGCACTGGGAGTTGCGATGGCTATGAATTTATTTGGACATGGAATTGCACTATCGAGCGATTTTGTTATACAGGGGGCTCCAAAGCTTACTGCTGATGCAGCGGGGATTCCAGTCGGTGAAGTTGTTTCAGCTAGTATCCCTCTCGTTATCACCATGGGCGTAGTAACGACAATTACTGCTTATATTTTTTTAAGACGAGATATGAGACGAGGGACTTTGCTACTAAACATGGCCAATGAAACATCTGAAAATACAGAACAAGCAACGGTGGAAAATTTACTGTCTGTTGGGCAAAAACGTTTCTTTGCCCTGCTTATTCCAATCGCCTTTATAGTAGATGTTATCGCTATGTCGGTTTTCAAGCTACAAGGTGGAGATGCTACAGCCTTAATCGGTGGGACCTCTGTTTTTATCTTACTTCTGCTTAGTGTTGTGGCACATAAAAAAGATGGGCTAGAAAAGACTACAAGCTATTTGATTCAAGGATTCCAATTCGGCTTTAAGGTTTTTGGGCCCGTTATTCCCATTGCCGCTTTCTTCTATCTTGGAGATGCCGGCTTCATACAAATTATTGGAGACCATTTACCCGCTACCTCTCATGGCATTGTCAATGATCTCGGTGTTGGTCTTGCTGCAGTAGTTCCGTTAACAAAGGAAATCGCAGTCATCACTTTAGCAGTCGTCGGTGCCATTACTGGGTTAGATGGCTCTGGCTTCTCAGGTATTTCCTTAGCTGGCTCTGTGGGCAGTTTGTTTGGCAATGCAATTGGGGGCGGTACAGCTACCTTAACAGCTCTTGGGCAAATTACAGCGATTTGGGTTGGAGGTGGGACTCTTCCACCTATATAAGACACATCAATTATGACCCCCATCACGGAGTGGTCTTTTTAATTTATCCGCTTATGCCCATGACATCGATAAACATCCTATCCGCATGTCAACAAACCATAAAAAATAGCCCCCTTATAAATAAGAGAGCTATATATA
>NZ_DKJS01000022.1:0-9545 GCF_002455205.1 Lysinibacillus sp. UBA6686
AGGGTTTTGTCCCAGCCTCTTTCTTTTTATAAAGCTGCTCACTACCACACAGAAAATAGAAAGCTGCGGAAAACATTACTCTTTTTTGAAAAGTTTCGCATCTAAAGAGTAGCTAGATGCTCCAGCAAGGGCAAAGTATAAAGCAATGGCACCTAAAGCTAGGTCTAATTCATAGCCTGCCAACCCATTCTCTCCGATAAAACCAACACTAAGCTTCGCTGTAAAAATAGCAACAACCATTGTTGCAGTCAATAAAGCCCCAAAAAGTCTTGTACCCAAGCCTAAAATAATCGCAGCACCACCTACTAATTCGATGATAGCTACAACATAAGCCATAAAGCCGGGGATTCCAAGGGAACTAAAATAATCAGCTGTAAAGCTAATACCACCCTGAAATTTTTGATATCCATGAACTGCAAAAATAATGCCAAGTACGACACGTAAAATAGTTGATCCAATATTTTGCATTTTTAATGATCTCCTTTCGCTTACATTTCGTAACTTAGTTTATTTTTAAAAATAACTTTTGTCAAGTAACTAAGTTTTATTTTTTAAAACAGATTTTGAAAAAATGATATACTGTTAAATAAGAAAAAAATGACGATGGAGGCAGGTAGATTGGAGCAAAAAAAAATTTGTCCACGCTTTGAAAGGGCGCTAACCATATTGAATCATCGCTGGAACACCTTGCTTATTTATCAGCTATTAGAAGGTCCTAAAAGGTTCTCAGCTATCAAAAATCAACTAGGAATTAGCAGCAGAGTGTTAACAGAAAGATTAAAAGAATTAGAGGTTGAACAAATTGTCACACGGACAGTTATTCCTTCAACCCCAGTAGTGATTGAATATGAGCTAACAGCAAAAGGGCATGCACTTGCGCCAGTTCTTCAAGCAATTGAAGAATGGTCTTCCATGTGGGTAAATATCGAGGAATAATGGAGTGAATATCCAAGCGAGGGGCTTGGATATTCTTTTTGCTAGTCGATAATAATTTGTAAATAATATTATTTTTTTTTTAACAAAAGGTATTATTTATTACAGAGAGAAATTAATTTAATATTATAGAGAATAGGAGGAGGGGGTTTATGAAGAGGGGCTCAGCAGTAGACACACAACATAGAAGTCAATTTGCACTTTATTTATCGCTGCCAATACTTTCATGGGCATTTTATGATTTTGCAAATACAATTTTTTCTTCAAATATTAATACAATATTTTTCCCGTTTTATATGGATGAGGTTTTAGGAACAAATGAAGTTATGCAGCAAGTTGCAAGTACATTTATTTCTTATGCAAATGCCATTGCCAGCTTTTTACTTGTTGTGTTTTCACCATTGTTTGGCGTATGGATTGATAATACAGGCTATAAGAAGAGGTTTATCGTATGGTTTGCATCCATTTCTATATTCTTTACCTTTATGATGGGGATCTTTGCAAACCTACAGACGACCACGAATTTTTCAGGTGTGTCACTAAGTTTATTTTTAGTTGTAGCTAGTTTTGTCATTGCAAAATTTTTCTTTAATTCTAGTCTAGTATTCTATGATTCAATGATGGCAGATTTAGGAACAAAAGAGGAGATGCCTCTTATTTCTGGCTATGGAGTAGCAATTGGTTATTTAGGGACAATTTTCGGTTTACTCGTTTATTTGTATGTAGGAAACAGTGATTTTCATCGAGCATTTATTCCAACCGCAATTTTGTATTTATTATTTTCATTGCCTTTATTTTTTATTAATAAAGATACACCGTTTCCAAAGTCTCAGCGGAAGCCTATAAAGTTCCTAGAAGGCTATAGGGAAATTATTCAGACCTTTAAGGATATGAAGCAATATAAGGCAATTTTCACCTTTATGATTGCTTATTTCTTTTTAAATGATGCTATTGCCACAACGATTGCTATGATGGCTGTTTATGCCACAACAATTGTCGGCTTTACGTCAGGTCAGTTTATCGTTCTATATTTAGTATCGACTGTTTCAACAATTATTGGCTCACTTGCGTTCGGCTATATTACAAAGGCAATCGGAGCAAAGCGTGCCATCACTTTAGTGGCGATATTAATGATTGTCGCTTTAGCATTTGCTGTCTTTGCTACTGCACAATGGATGTTCTGGATTGCTGGTAGTATGTTTGGTATATCTTTAGGCTCAATGTGGGTGACCTCAAGAACCTATATTATTGAACTTTCTCCAGATGAAAAACGTGGACAATTTTTTGGGTTGTTTGCATTTTCAGGTAAAGTATCCTCCATCATTGGACCAGCAGTCTACGGGACCGTTACATTATGGATGAAAGATTATGGCACATTAGCAAGTAGGGTGGCACTTTCCACATTAATTGTAATGACGGTAATTGGTCTATTTGTACATTTAAAAGTTCATGATAAAAATGGAAATAGCAAGTAGGAGAAATGTATTGCCTATGATACAATTGAATTATAAAAAGAAGTTGAACAGAAAGGAGCGGGGTTGCTTTGGAACAAAAAGGTATATTATTAGAAAGTGGCACAAATGAGCTAGAAATCGTTGAATTCGAAGTGGCTAACAATAAATTTGGTATTAACGTTATTAAAGTAAAAGAAATTATTCAACCGATTCCAGTAACATTTATTCCACACGCGCACCCGCATGTAGAGGGGATTATTCAATTACGAGGAGAGGTACTACCAGTAGTTGATATGCTTCGTGTTTTAGGGATTCAACATGCAGAGCGCAATCCTCAACAAAAATATATAGTTGCAGAATTTAATAAACAACGCGTTGTATTCCATGTTGATAATGTTACACAGATTCATCGAATTTCATGGAATCAAATTGAGAAGCCTTCAGATATGTATCAAGGAGGTACCTCACAAGTAATTGGTGTTATTAAACAAAATGAGCAGATGATTCTGTTACTAGATTTCGAAAAAATTATGGTGGACATTAATCCAGATTCAGGTATTAGTGTAGAATCTGTTAAAAAGCTTGGTCAACGTGAGCGCTCTGAAAAACGTATTTTGATTGCGGAAGACTCACCATTATTACGAAAGCTATTATTTGATACGATGAGCGAAGCAGGCTATGTTAATGTCGAATTTTTTGAAAATGGTCGTGATGCCTATGAATACTTAGAATCCATTGTTAAAGGTGGAAGCGATGTATCAGAGCATGTTCAATTAGTGGTGACTGACATTGAAATGCCACAAATGGATGGACATCATCTAACACGAAAAATCAAGGAACATCCGGATCTTAAAAAGCTCCCTGTCATTATTTTCTCAAGCTTAATTACAGATGATCTTCGACATAAAGGTGATAAAGTAGGCGCGGAGGATCAAATCAGTAAACCAGAAATTGCTGAGCTTATTTTACGTGTAGACCAGCTGATTTTATAGATTTACTGTCAATATTGGATAGAGTAAAAAGGTACTTCACAATATTAATAATGGGTATCCTGAACGTATCATTAATAACTGAAAGAAAGTCGGATGCCTAGTAAAGGAGTCCGACTTTTTTGTATAGATAAATGTGCCAAAGACAAAATAAGACTGTGCATATGCATGTAGGCATTTAAGGAAGTGATTATTTGAATGAATTAAAAACGGCAATTATCGATATTGGTTCTAACACCATTCGATTAGTACTGTATCTATATGATAAAGAAGAGGGACTTCGTGAACTTGGGAATATTAAAACAGTTGCACGTTTACGTACATATTTACAACCCTCTGGAGAAATGTCTGAAGAAGGCATACAAGTATTGACCGATACGTTATTAACGTTTAAAGCAATGCTTGATGATTTTGCAGTAACAGATGTTAAAGCTGCTGCAACAGCTGCTATACGACAAGCTACGAACAGAGCTGAAATTATTGACCGAATGAAGGCAATAACAGGCATACAAATAGACCTTTTATCTGAGGAAGAAGAGGCTTATTTTGGCTTTGTTGCTGTAGCCCATTCAATGGGTACTAAATCTGCTGTAACTATTGACATTGGAGGTGGGAGTACTGAAATTACACTATTTGAAAACAAAGAACTTCAGAAATCTTACAGTTTCCCATTCGGTACAGTGTCTTTAAAGCAGCGCTTTGTTAAAGGTGACATTATTAATAGCGGTGAAAAAAAGGAGCTCATTGCATTTATCAAAGAGCAATTTAAAGCACTTCCATGGATTCAAAACGTTGGATTACCGATTATCGCCATTGGTGGAAGTGCACGTAATATTGCTCAAATTCATCAACAAAAATGCGACTATCCAATTGCAAGTATCCATGGCTATGAAATGTCAAAGGAAAATTTAGATGACCTTAGTGTATTTTTAGGAGAATTGAGCTTCCATGATTTGAAGCAATTAGATGGGCTTTCAGCGGATCGAGCAGATATTATAGTCCCAGCTTTGGAAGTTTTTCGTGTTTTAATGGAGGTAGCTGGAAGTGAAGTGTTCCAACTAACGAAAAAGGGCTTACGTGAGGGGCTTACTATTCAACGAATTTTACAGACGGACCCAAGTGCATATGATAAATACAATGTATTTGAGGGAAACGCTAGAAGATTAGCTCGTCAGTATGGTCGAACAGAAGACGAGGTCGACTATTTAATGCATTTAGCTGATCAATTATATCGTGAGTGCTGTCATTTGAAATATTTGCAATATAATCCAAAAGATTTGCAATTATTGACGAAAGCGGCGAAAGTATTCAATATTGGCGAATATATTGAGCTAAGCTCTGCAAGTCAACATACTTTTTATTTACTAGCAAACCAATCTATAGACGGATTAAATCACAAGGAACGCGTAAAATTAGCACTTCTTGCTTCTTATAAAAATCGAGATTATTATCAGCGATTTGCAGCTCCATTTGAGGACTGGCTGGGACGTGAGGAATATCGGAAAATACGAGACTTTGGAGCACTTTTAAAATTTATTTATGCCTTGAATGTCTCTAAAAGAAGAATTGTACATGCTATTGAAATGCACAATGAAGAGGATTATGTACAGCTTGGTATATACGTAAAAAATCATGCTGCTGCCGAAAAATATCAAGCAAATCGACATAAAAAACATCTTGAACGTGCATTAAAGATACCAATAAAAATAAACTTTATTGAAGAAGGGTTGATTAATGATGACAACTGAATTGACGAATAATCAGCTAGAAGAGGAAGTTTCAGAAACACAAAGTCGATTATTAGAGGAAATTGCCAAGCCTCAATATTATAATAATCGTGAATTAAGCTGGCTTGCCTTCAATGAACGAGTTTTAGAGGAGGCAGAGGATGTTAATAACCCTCTGCTAGAACGTCTAAAATTTTTAGCCATTTTTAGCTCAAATTTAGACGAGTTTTTTATGGTTCGTGTAGCAGGTTTGCAGGATCAGGTACGTGCAGGATTCCATAAGGCTGAAAATAAGTCTGGTTTAACACCGAAAGAGCAACTTGCTAAAATTGCAGAGCGTACTCAAGCATTAGTGCGTCGCCAAACAGAGGTATACAGACATTTAATCTATGATTTATTACCCCAACACAATGTACATATAGCAGACATCAAAGATTTAAATAGTACACAAAAAGCATTTATTAATGAAATGTTTGCAGAAACAATCTTCCCTGTCCTGACACCTGTTGCAGTAGATGCCTATCGTCCTTTCCCAACATTGCTTGGTAAAACATTAAATTTACTTGTATTATTGGAGCAAGATGAGACAGATCTAGAAAGTCGTGAAAAAGTTGCGATTGTACAGGTACCATCTGTATTAGATCGTTATATTAAAGTTCCTTCAGCAGAAGGGGAATCCGTAGTTGTTCTTTTAGAAGACGTGATCGTAGCCCATATTGAGAAGCTCTTTTATGGCTATAGTGTTAAATCAGCACAGGCCTTCCGTTTAACACGTAATGCTGATTTAACCATTCATGAAGAAGGGGCAAGGGATTTACTGGTTGAAATTGAGAAAGAGCTGAAAAAGCGTAAATGGGGCGTTGGAAGTCGCCTTGAAGTACGTGAGGGTGAAATGAACGAAGAAGTTCTCAATTATCTACTAGATGAATTTGAAATTGAGGAATCGGATGTCTTTCATATTGATGGACCATTAGATTTAACATTTATGTTTTCCTTTGTAAAGGGGATATCAGTTGGTAGAGAGCATCTGGAATATGAGAGCTTTATCCCGCAGCCTCCTTTAGATTTACAATCTGATGAAAATATTTTTGAAAAGGCATTGCAGCAGGATATCTTTTTCCACCATCCATATGAGTCCTTTGCTCCTATTGTCGATTTTATCTCAGAAGCGGCAATAAATCCGAATGTATTGGCTATTAAACAAACATTGTACCGAGTAAGTGGGAATTCTCCAATCATACAGGCATTAAAGCTCGCAGCTGAAAACGGCAAGCAGGTAACGGTTTTAGTTGAATTAAAGGCTCGCTTTGATGAGGAAAATAATGTGCATTGGGCAAAGCAACTGGAGCAGGCCGGCTGTCTCGTTATTTATGGTATGAATAATTTAAAAACACATTCTAAGATAACGCTTGTTGTGAGTCGCCGTAACGGAAAAATTGAACGCTTTGTCCATTTAGGTACGGGAAATTATAACGATGCTACTGCAAAAATTTATACAGATATGGGCATAATAACGACAGATAAGGAATTTGGTATTGATGCTACTAACTTCTTTAATTATTTAAGCGGCTATACAGAGAAGCCTACTTTTAATCATTTAGTTGTGGCACCGTTTGATATTCGAGATGAATTTATACGATTAATGGATGAGGAAATAGCCTGTCATAAGAAGTATGGGAATGGTTTTATTCGTGCAAAAATGAATTCACTCACAGATAAAGATTTAATGATGAAGCTATATGAGGCGTCCATTGCAGGTGTCAAAGTGGAGCTAATTATTCGTGGCATTTGTTGTATTAGACCTGGAATTCCTGGCATTAGTGACAATATCACTGTAACGAGCATTGTTGGCCGTTTCCTTGAACATTCCCGTATTTATTGGTTCCATCATAATGGGGAAAACAAAGTCTATTTATCTTCAGCGGACATGATGACACGCAATATGATTAAACGTGTAGAAATTTTATTCCCTGTATATGCAAGTGAAGCAAAAGCTCGTATTATTAACATCATGAATTCACAACTTGAGGATACTGCCAAAGCACGTATTCAAGATTCTAATGGCAAATATCATTACAAAGAGTTTGATCGAAGTGAAGATCCTATTAATAGTCAAGAAATGTTCTTAAAGGATGCACTAAAGCCTACGCTAGACGAAGAATAAAGCAAACACGCTACTTAGTGAGGGATATAATGGAAAAATATAAAGAGAGTGTAGCGCCATTTGCAGACTATCACCAAGTCATACAGCTTAATCCATTTGATGCAGTTGTATGTTTAAGAAAAGTTGATACAAAAGCATTTGAAATCGTTAATTTTAACGATAAACTACCATCATTAATTGAGCTACAGGATGTGGATGCCACCAATGCCGAAAAGTTTTTTCCAGAGCAATGCTGGCTACAGGTATCAAAAATATTACAGCGAGAACTAAATATGGATCATAAGCTAGAGATTTGTACAGGGAACAAAGTAAAAACATTTATAGCCAATGTACAGCATCTAGAAAAATCAGTTGTTGCAGTTATTTTACGAGAGACACATAATGATGTGGCACCTTATTTACAATTTGTGGAACAATATGTAAGTCCTGTGTTAACAACTGATGTTCAAGGTCGTATTATACATCAAAACTTTGCCGCCACTACTCTATTATCAAGTGGGCATCACAACCTGATAGGACGAAATATTTTTTCATTATTAGAGAGTAAGTATAGCGATGAATTCAAATTATTATTTGCAAAAACGATTGAGGGTTCTGCTTTTGGTATGCCTAAATGTTTATTTAAAGACCAATTGCTTAGCCATGAACCTTTTTACTTAAAGACTCATCCAACCTACTTTAATGGTGAAATTATTGGTGTCCATTTATTTGTAAAAGATGCCAATAGCTTTATGAATGATCAAGAATCCTTTTATTATTTAGCATTAATGGATGAACTGACAGGTATTTGGAACCGTAAAGCATTTAAAGAGCATTGGCTGCATCATTTAAATGATAAAAAGCACGAAAGTAAACAAGCAGCACTTATTTTAGTGGATATTGACCGCTTTAAAAAATTTAATGAATCCCTTGGTGAAAGTAAGGGAGATGAGCTGATGCGCATGTTTAGTCATAGACTTCGTGAGCTGTGCTACTCAAAGTGCTCTCTTTATCGTTATAACAGTGATGAATTCATATTTGTTCTAAAAGATGCAAACATCAATAAAATAGAAAAAACAGCAAATGCTATATTAGATGCTCTCAAACAGCCGTTTATGATTGATGGGCAGGAATATTTTATTAGTGTATCAATTGGTATTTCTCTTAGCCCTGCGGATGGCAAGGACTTAGAGACTCTAGTGCGTAAAGCGGATAAAGCGTTATTTTCTGTAAAGGAACATGGACGTTCACACTATCGCTACTATCGAGAAGATATGATCACTGTTTTTCCTAACGAGGCATTAATGGAGGCACACTTAAGACGTGCTATTGAATTTAATGAGCTAAGTATTCATTTACAGCCGCAAATGGATTTAACGAATAATAGTATCAATAGTTTTGAGGCATTGTTACGGTGGAATAATCGTAAATTTGGCTTTGTATCACCTGCGCAATTTATACCTATTGCAGAGGCATCAGGCTTAATCATTGAAATTGGCGATTGGATAATTAATGAGGTATGTCGCTATCAAAAGGAGTGGCAAATGAAAGGCTATCGTCCTGTACGAATAGCCGTGAATATTTCACCAAAGCAATTTAGAAAGGAAAATTTCGCCCGAAAAATTGAGGCAGCCCTGAAAAAGTATAATGTTCCACCTAAATTACTCGAAGTAGAAATTACGGAAAGCTCTATGACTAATGTCCACGAAACATTTTCCATATTAACGGAATTAAAGCAATTAGGTGTCTATGTATCGGTGGATGATTTTGGTACTGGCTATTCCTCTTTAAGTTATTTAAAGCGCTATCCAATTGATATTATAAAGATTGATCAATCATTTATTGCTGACATTGCCAAGGATGATAAGAACGAGGCCATTATCAAGGCTATTATTTCAATGTCTCATAATTTGGGCTTAGAGGTCATCGCAGAAGGAATCGAGGAACCATCTCAAGTCGATTTCCTCAAGCGCCATCGATGTCAAAAGGGGCAAGGCTATTTATATAACAAGCCTTTACCTGTAGAAACCATAGTTGAACAATATTTTGTTAGTTAATTATGTCATTAAGTAGCACTTCACGAATTGTGAAGTGCTACTTTTTTAGGTTAAGGAAAGCAGAGAAGTGGGCGAACTGATTAATGGGGATGAAGCTAGGAAAAAGGTATGGTTCAAGTCTAAAAAGCGGAAGCCGAGCGAAAAATGTGTGACTTGGGTGAAAAAGAGTGGGGCGGAGTGGAGCAGAGCAGGAAAGAGGACAAGCTGAGCGAAAAAGTACTGAAGCGGAGCAGAAAAGCGAG
>NZ_DKJS01000022.1:9772-50399 GCF_002455205.1 Lysinibacillus sp. UBA6686
GCAAGCCGAGCGAAAAGGTACTGAGGCGGAGCAGAAAAGCGAGTAAGCCGAGCGAAAAGGTATCGAGGCGGAGCAGCAAAGCGGGCAAGCCGAGCGAAAAGGTACTGAGGCAGAGCAGAATACGTGCAAGCCGAGCGAAAAGTATCGAGGCGGCGCAGAACAGCGGGCAAGCCGAGCGAAAAGGTATCGAGGCGGCGCAGAAAGCGAGCAAGCCGAGCGAAAAGGTATTTAGGCGGAGCAGAAAAGCGAGCAAGCCGAGCGAAAAGGTATCGAGGCGGAGCAGGAAAGCGAGTAAGCCGAGCGAAAAGGAACCGAGGCGGAGCAGAAAAGCAAGTAAGCCGAGCGAAAAGATATCGAAACAGAACTGAAAAAATGGAGTAAACCATCAATTTAGTAAAAAATAAAGCTCAAGCGAAACTGAAGTCCAGAGACGCCTAAGCTTTCTATGACAGATATGTGATGACTAATTGTTTTTTAATTTCATTCCATCCAAGACGATTGCTGTGAATTGTGCCATTTGGGTAGCTAAATCAAAGTTTTCATTATGGATTAACCAATCGTAGACATTTGCTCGCATGCAGCGTTGAATGATTGCCTGCATTTGTGTTATTTGTAAATCTGGTCGAAACTCTCCTTGCTGAATTCCTTCTTCAATGTATGAATTAATAATTTGAAAAATTTTTCGCTGTGGGCTGATTAAATAATGTTCTTGTTCTACATGATTTGTCATCGCAGCAGTATATACTGTCCGTAGTAAATCTTTTCCTACCACATTTGTTAAATAGTTCATTTGCTCTTCATACAGTATTAATATTTTTTCACTAGCTGGTAAGGAACGGTTAATGCTCTTCTCTACAGTACTATAAAAACTATCCAGTTCTTTAAATTTTTCTAAAATCACATCGTATTTAGATGGGAAATGCGTGTAAAATGTTCCTTTTGATACATGACATGCCTTTGTTATTTGATCAATCGAGACGTGCTCAAATCCATGTTTATTAAAGAGCTCTAAAGAAGTTTTTAATAATTTCTCTCTTGTTTCCAGTGCCTTTTTTTGTCTATTAGTTAGTGATTCCATAGTTTCTTGCATTTCCTCCGTAAAATATGTTCCGTCTAAAAAATTAGAAAAATTAAATTTATAATTGACGAAGTGGGATTTATTTGATTATGATTTAATTGACCGCAGTCAATGACTTTGGTCATCCAATATATCTTGTTATTCATGTTACGATAAATTGCTTCAATTGGCTAGTGCACAGTTTATGAACAACAAAATATTGTAGAAAAAGTAATTTATTGAAAAGTCAATCTAACATCTTTGGTTTTTGAATTTTTGGAATAATCGGAAATAAGAGCGGGGATTTTAAAGGAGGATAAACAATATGACAACGGTACAAGAGGTTAAAACATTAACGCATTTTATTGGTGGGGAGCTAGTTGATGGGAAAAGTGGACGTTTTGGTTCAGTATTCAACCCAACTACTGGAAATATTATTGCAAAGGTGCCATTAGCGACTGCTGAGGAAACGCGTGAGGCTATTGCAAAGGCACAGGCAGCATTTCCGCAATGGCGAGATACATCGGTGTCTAAACGTGCTGAAATTGTCCTAAGATTCCGTAATCTTATTACAGAAAATATTGAGGAGCTGTTGCAGATTATTTGTACAGAAAGCGGAAAAACTTTGGAAGATGCCAGAGGAGAAATTACACGAGGTTTAGAGTCCGTTGACTTAGCAATCGGTGCACCACAGCTAATGAAGGGGGAGTATTCCGTAAATGTGGGCGGCCAAATTAATGCTTATTCGGCAAAGTATCCTTTAGGTGTAGTGGCGGCAATTTCACCCTTTAACTTTCCAATTATGGTGCCTTTAGCACAAACAAGTATGGCTATTGCTGTTGGGAATGCTGTTGTGTTAAAGGCATCCGAACGTGTTCCGATGACTGCTTTATATGTCAGTGAGCTGTGGAAAAAGGCAGGATTACCTGATGGGATATGGACTGTGGTAAATGGGGATAAAGATGTAGTGAATGAACTATTAGAAAATCCAGCCGTACAGGCAATTTCTTTTGTTGGATCAACACCAGTTGCAAAATACATCTATGAAACAGGTGCTAAATACGGAAAAAGAGTGACAGCACTAGGCGGTGGTAAGAATAATATGGTGGTTATGCCAGATGCTGATCTTGAGCAGGTTGCGAATGCCTTTATTGGCGCTGCATATGGAGCAGCTTCTCAACGCTGTATGGCTATCTCAACAATAATGCCTGTTGGAAAGGATACGGCAGATCGACTTGTCGAAATTCTAAAAAAGAAAATTGCTAACTTAAAGGTTGGATCCTATACAAATCCAGAAACAGATTTCGGTCCAGTTATTTCACAGCAATCAAAGGAGGCAATAATTGCTGCGATTAATCGAGGAGAAGCGGAAGGTGCCACAATAGTTTGTGATGGGCGAGACCTCGATATTGTAAAAGAATCAGAAGGGTTTTTTGTTGGGCCAACATTACTTGATAATGTAAAACCAGGGATGGAAATTTATGAGCAGGAAATATTTGGTCCAGCTCGTAATGTTGTACGTGTGGATTCTTTAGAGGAAGCTATCCAACTTATTAATCGACATGAGCTTGGAAATGGTGTAACAATTTTTACGAATGATGGGCTTGCAGCTCGAAAGTTTACAACAGAAATAGATGTTGGAATGGTCGGTGTAAATGTACCAATCCCAATCCCTGTTGGATATCATAATTTTGCTGGATTTAAAGGCTCTCGCTTTGGTGAAGGGCATATGTTTGGACCAGATCAGGCACGTTTCTTTACAAAAACAAAAACAATTTCAGAGCGTTGGATGACTGGCCATACTACTTCTACATTTGCGTTCCCAAGCAATAATGATTAGAGCAGGGATTGGAGGGGCTATAGTGAAAGAAAAAACTGTCTTTATTACAGGTGCAGCTCGTGGCATTGGTCTAGCAATCGCGCAGGCATTTGCAGAACAAGGTGCGCAGGTAGTCATTACTGATAAGAATACAGAACTTCTACAAAAGGCAATCCAACAAAATCCTCAATTGACAGCCTACACATGTGATGTGACAGATGAGCAGGCAATATGCGATGCGATTGATTTTACTGTTAAAAAATTTAAGACTATAGATATTTTAGTGAATAATGCTGGGTTTCAACATGTTTCTTTAATAGAGGATTTCACTACAGAAATTTTCGAATCCATGCAAAAAGTAATGCTAGTTGCACCGTTTGTTGCTATGAAGTACGCATTACCACATATGAAGAAGA
The DNA here is from genome assembly GCF_002455205.1 of Lysinibacillus sp. UBA6686. Classification (NCBI taxonomy): domain Bacteria; kingdom Bacillati; phylum Bacillota; class Bacilli; order Caryophanales; family Bacillaceae; genus Lysinibacillus; species Lysinibacillus sp. UBA6686. The sequence goes on from NZ_DKJS01000022.1 coordinate 13,065, forward strand.
ATAATTATGGACGTATTATTAATATGGCCTCTATTAATGGTGTTATTGGCTTTGCAGGTAAAGCAGGATACAATGCAGCAAAGCATGGTGTGATCGGTCTTACGAAAGTAGCAGCGCTAGAGGTTGCTACCAATGGGATAACAGTGAATGCAATTTGTCCAGGATATGTGGATACAGATTTAGTACGTCAACAATTTTCGGATTTAGCTAAAACGAGAGGGATAGAAGTAACCGAAGTATTGGAGCAAGTGCTTTATCCCCTCGTTCCTCAAAAACGTCTACTCGATGTAACTGAAATTACAGGTCTTGCCCTTTATTTAGCGAGTGATATGGCAAAGGGTGTCACTGGGCAAGCACTAATCTTAGATGGTGGATATACAGCACAATAGCATAGGGAGGGAGAACTATGATTCAAACAAAAACAATCTTTACTGTCCATTCGCCAGCAACTATTGTATATGGACGAGATGCCTTTGAGGAAGTTGGGGTGTATGCAAAAAAATTAGGGAATAAAGCACTTATTATAAGTGACCCTATTATGGATAACTTAGGTTTTGTCAACCAATGTCGCACATATTTAAAGGCGCAAGGATTGGAAGCTGTGTCATATTTGGGTGTAACAACAGAGCCAGTAGATACGTATGTTGCTGAAGGACAAGATGTTTTGCAAGCCGAAGGCTGTGATGTCATCATTTCGGTTGGGGGTGGAAGTTGTATTGACACTGGGAAAGCGATTGCCGTTGTGGCGACTAATGGTGGCTATATAGGGGATTATATAAAAATGCAAAAAATCGCAGAGCAAGCACCTATCCCTCATATTGCAATCCCGACTACAGCAGGCACTGGCTCTGAGGCAACGGATGCAACAGTTATTACAAATACGCAAAATGATGTAAAAATGATGATCAAGCAACCTGCCTTTATGCCTACCATTGCAATTGTTGATCCCGTATTAACGGTTACCTCTCCCCCTGCTATTACTGCAGCGACTGGTATTGATGCTTTGAGTCATGCGATTGAGAGTTATTTATCTCGCTTAGCACATCCCTATTCGAATGTGCTAGCATTATCAGCGATGGAATTAATCGTCAATAATCTGTTTAGGGTATATGAACATGGTGATGATCTTGATGCACGGGAGGCCATGTCGCTAGGCTCCTTGCAGGCAGGCCTATCATTCTCTAATGCGTCTGTTGCTTTAGTGCATGGAATGTCTCGACCAATTGGAGCTTTATTCCATGTACCTCATGGAATATCCAATGCTATGCTTTTACCAGTAGTTTTGGAGTTTTCTAAGGATGCCTGTATTCATCAACTTGCAGACCTCGGCGAATTTTTCAATAAGGATGGTAAATTATTAACGAAGGAAGAGCTTGCAGATTTAGCGATAATTTCTATTAAAGAGATGTGTAAAAAAGTGGGCATCGGTAATTTAAAACAATGGGGAATTGAGGGAGATGCCTTTTATGCGGCTATCCCAAAAATGACTGTTGATGCAATTGCTAGTGGAAGTCCAGGCAATAATCCTAAAATACCTACAGAAGATGAGCTAAGAGAACTTTATAAAATAGCCTATCATTATGAGTTTTAGTTAATCAAGTGATGGAGAGAGTTTTAAATTAATTGCTGAATGACGAACTATTCAAGAGTCTTGAATGGTTCTTTTTATGTAAAAGAACAATTTACCCTGACTATTTGCAGAATTAATATGACATATCCGAGAAAATATAGTAATATTTATATGAATCATCATTCATTTTTGTGAAGGGGGAAATGGTATGTTGCAGGGGAAAACAATTATTATTACGGGTGGATCAAGTGGGATGGGACTATATATGGCTAAAAACTTTGTTGCCGAGGGAGCGAATGTTGTTATCACAGGCCGCAATGAAGAACGTTTAGCAGAGGCAAAGGCCTTTATTTTAGAGGCTGGAACTTCAATTGAGACTTTCCAAATGGATGTTCGAGTTCCAGAGCATGCAGAGGCGATGCTAGCATTTGCTGTTGAAAAATTTGGACAGGTTGATGGGCTTGTGAATAATGCTGCTGGCAATTTTATCGTACGCGCGGAAGACTTATCACCGAATGGCTGGAAGGCTGTTGTTGATATTGTGTTAAATGGTACATTCTTTTGTTCTTCTGCTGTTGGTAAGTATTGGATTCAGAATAATATAAAAGGATCCATTTTGAATATGGTGGCAACTTATGCATGGAATGCTGGCGCTGGCGTTGTTCATTCAGCGGCTGCTAAAGCGGGCGTCTTATCGTTAACGAGAACACTAGCTGTTGAATGGGGAAAACAGTACGGGATTCGAGTGAATGCAATTGCACCAGGTCCAATTGAGCGTACAGGTGGTGCAGAAAGGCTTTGGGAGTCAGAGGCTGCAGCCGCTCGTACATTAGATTCTGTACCATTAGGTCGTACAGGAACCCCTGAAGAGATTGCTGACTTGGCAACATTCATCCTGTCTGCTAAAGCTAGCTATATGAATGGTGAATGTGTGACGCTTGATGGTGGACAATGGCTTAATCAGTATCCATTCTAAACAAAATAATTTGCATAATGAAGAGTCGGATTGACGCATACTAAGGGTAAAGAAAGGAGTTTTGCCAATGGGTATGTGGTTAATACCGGCTCTTATTGCCATTACAATCATTTCCGTTATTTCTTTTGTGTCAACACTAAGGATTGCGAAAATGACCTCTGAACGAAAGTCTGAAAATGATACACCAATTTCAGAAACGGTTGAAGAGTATGCAACAATGCTAAATCCTATTGTATGGGTTTATCTCATTTTTTTACTTTTTTTAGGTGGTATGATTTTTTATTACTGGAGTCAGGCAGGCTATTAAAATTGGTATCTTCATTCAGATGCATGTCTGAATGAAGGTCCCATCTTATGACTTAGTTTAGTTCAAAACATTAAAATCATTCGTGGTTCTTTAAAAACTCTTCTCTACCTTGTCGTGGTCATAAAAGGAAAAGTTATGATATGATAAAAAGGAAGCACCCTGTTCTTCATAGTAAGAACAGTAAAGGAGAAGAAGTTCATGATTTCAACTAACAGCAAAGACTTATTAGCAATGCCAATTAGTGATTTTATTATTTCATCTGAAAAGGTTGCACATGTACAAAGTGGGAATAGTGCAGAGCATGCACTCCTTGTACTTACACGTACAGGGTATTCGTCGATACCTGTTTTAGATTTGAAATACCGACTTCAAGGGCTACTAAGCATGAAAATGATTACAGAATCCATTCTTGGACTCGAACATATTGAATATGAAAAGCTTCCTGATATTAAAGTGGATACAATTATGGAGAAAGATATTGCCGTATTAAAGTTAACAGATACTTTTCAGCGGGCTCTCGATTTAGTGATTAATCATGCCTTTTTATGTGTTGTGGACGAAGAAGGTACATTTGCAGGGATTTTAACGAGACGTGTGATTTTAAAGCAATTGAAAAAATATATTTATCTAAAAGAGTAGTAGGGTAAGAGGGGGACTCAGATGAAAATCATGAGACCCTCTTTGCTTGTATTGGAGGTTTACTGATTGATGGCAACAGAAGCTGAAATCTTAAAAGTATTAGCTGAGGAACGCAATATGCGAAAGGCAGCAGAACGTCTATTTTTATCCCAACCAGCGCTTTCTCAACGTTTGCAAACGATTGAAAAGGATTGGGGAGCGCAGCTATTTATTCGTTCGCAAAAAGGATTGACGGCAACACCTGCTGGAGAGCTAGTGATTGGCTATGCCACAGAAATGCTAAGTAAAAAAGAAGAGATTTTTGAAACAATCCAATCATTGACAACAAAAGTAAATGGGACATTGAAAATCGCCTGTGCTTCGATTGTTGGGCAAAACTGGCTACCTAAAATATTGAAGGATTTTGTAGCGAAATATCCTGAGGCGAAGATCTCGCTTATGACAGGCTGGAGCTCTGAAATTGTGAAAGCACTGTATGAAGGAGAGGCTCATGTGGGGATTGTTCGTGGACAGGTTGATTGGAAGGGAGAAAAAATTCATCTTTTTCGGGATACCCTTTATTTAGTTGATAAGGAATTAAAAACAATTGAAGATGTACTTTCTACAGAGCGACCTTTTATTCAATTTAAAAGTGATTCTAATTATTATCAGGAAATTCAACAATGGTGGCAGCAGCATTTTGCTTCAAATCCTAGACGACAAATTTTGGTTGATCAAATTGAAATCTGTAAACAAATGGCATTAGACGGTATTGGTTATGCAATTTTACCCTCCATCACTTTAAATGATCATGATGGTATTAATAAAATAGCTCTTACAAATAATGAAAAAGAATTTGGTTTAACGCGCGATACATGGTTAATAGGGTATGAATCCTCATTTGAATTGCGGCAAGTAGAGGCTTTCGTCGAAGTGGTACAAGATCATGCACGATGCTTGTTTGATTACTTGAAATAGAAAAGATAAAGGCAATCTAGAGTAATAGCGAAATTACTTTCTGGATTGCCTTTTTAATTCTTAAGAGTTTATGAATATTCATGAAGATGTCATAAGAAATGGAACAAAATTCAATTTTAAACGTATAATTATGTAACCATTAATATTTATAGACAAAAAAGGGGTTGAGCTTTTGAAAAAAACGAATATCACGGCACTCGTATTCCTATTTATGCTTGTTATTAGCTTTCTTCTACCTGTGGAGCAGGCAAAAGCAGCTGCAACGTTAGAGGTACAAGCTAAGGTAGGAATTACAGGAAAAGCAAAATATCAATCACTAGTGCCACTTCAAGTAACCGTGAAAAATAATGGTGCAGATTTTTCAGGAGATATGGCTATTAATGCTTCTAGCTCCTATGCAGCTGCATCCGCACTAGTATTGCCGATTGATATTGCAGCAGGAGAAGAAAAAACATTTGATTTTTATTTAGATGGTTTAGCTGATTATTCAGACGCAGATTTATTTGCCTTTTATGAGGGAAGCATTGAAAAGGGGAAAAAAGTTGATTATAAAGGAACAAAACGAATACAAGGTAACTTTTTAGATCCCTCTTCTGTATTTATTTATACGCTAACAGATAAAAGTGATCGCTTATCAGCATTTTTACGCCTGTCTCAATTTGCTACTCAAAACAATGTTGAGGTTTTTAATTTAAAGCAAATAAAAAATTTTACATTACCTGAAGATGCGCAAGGCTTTGCAATGGCGAACATTATTGTCATCGATGAAATTGCCATCGCTGATCTATCGGAAAAACAACAACAGGCTTTATTTAAATGGGTACAGGACGGCGGTACTTTGTTAGTGGGAGCTGGTGATCAAGTAAATGCAACAGCCGGCATATTTAAGGATCATTTACCACTCACATTATCACAGCAATTGACAACCGTTTCCGCAGATAGCTTATCAAAAATATCAGGTGGGGGTATTTTTTCACAACCGATATCTGTTTTTGCAGCAACTGGAAATGAAGGAAGTTCACCGATATTAACAGACAATAATACCCTTCTAGCATCTAAGAAAAAGATTGGTAGTGGAGAAATTATTCAAACTGCCTTTTCATTAGGAGATCAACCGCTCGCTTCAATGGATGGCTATGCAACATTAGCAGCAAAATTACTGGATATTCAAAGTCTTTCTCAGCAAGGTATGATGGTGCGCGGTCAGTCAACAATGGATCGACTGGCTTATGAACTGAATGATGTAAACGAAATATTCCCATCCTTCGAAGTATCTGTAAGCTATATGTTAATCGTTATCATATTATATATTTTAATTATTGGACCGATTTTATATTTTATCCTAAAGAAAATAGACAAGCGTGAACAGGCATGGTGGATAATTCCAATTATGTCAGTTGCGTTATCAATTGTTTTGTTCATTTTCGGTGCGAAGGATCGAATTGTACAGCCACAAATTCAGCAATCAGCATTTTTTAAAGTGAATGAAGATAGTAGTTTAAATGGCTATTATGTAGAATCCCTACTAACAAACAGAAGTGGTAATTTTGTTGTGAATGCAGATAAGGATACTAGTGCATTTGCGCTTCGTCGAAATAATGGTTTCACAGGAACAAGTGGAAATTTACATGAATCATCTTACATTAAAGAAAATGCAAATGGCTCTACTTTAACTTTACGTGATTTAAACTATTGGTCCGTTCAGTCCTTTGCAGGAAAAACATCGGCGCAAAATATTGGCAAAATGGATATCGATATAACGTTAAAAAATGAAAAATTAACAGGGACAATTAAAAATAATTTTCCGTTTGCTTTAAAGGATATTACCTTAATCTCTGGTATTAAAGAAGTTAAGCTGGGAGATATAGAGGCGAATGGAACTCTTAAAGTAGATAAAGAGTTAACGGCGACTGTTCTTCAAAAGCCATCTACATTTACGAGCTACAATTATAATTATCCATCGAAGAAGGAAGAAGTAAATCCACTACGAATTGAGCGGATGCAAACTTTAGCACTGCCACTAGTTGAAAATGATAAGAGACCAGTTATAACTGCATGGGCTGAACAAGCCATTGCTGGTGTGGAGCTTGAAACAAGTGCCAAGATGTCACCTATTTCTTATTTTATTCAGCCGTTTGATGGCAAAGTAGAGCTATCAGGGCCATTTACGATGAAACGTAACAACTTTTCGTATTCAGTAAATCCTCAATCCGCTAATGCGTATTACGATAAAATAGATGAGCAATTAAATAATTGGTATATGTCAGATGGTTTATATGAGGTATCCATTGCAATGCCAGATAACTTTATGAAATCAGTTCAAACATTAAATGAACTAACTGTTTCAAATAAGGATGTTAAGCGTATGCAATTGTCGATTTGGAATAATGAAACGAAAAATTATGAGCCATTAGTAGATACAAAACAAGTATTTACAGAGAACATATCAAAGTATTTCAATGAAAATGGCGAGTTGCTTATGGAGATTAAATTTGGGCCAGATCAAACAGGTGAGCAAACAAAATTACCAGATGTAGAGCTGAAGGGAGTGGCGAAAAATAATGATTGAAATTCGTGATTTGACGAAAAGATATGGCTCCTTTACAGCTTTAGATCATCTAAATCTAACATTAGAAGAAGGCGTTGTTTTTGGATTTGTTGGTGCTAATGGAGCAGGGAAATCCACTACTTTCTCGATATTAGCGACCCTGTTGTCTCCAACTTCTGGCGATGCACTTATTAATGGAAAGAGTGTCATTAAAGAACCAAAAGAGGTACGAAAGCAAATTGGCTATATGCCAGATTTCTTTGGTGTGTATGATCAATTAAAGGTGGATGAATATTTAGATTTCTATGGTGCTAGCTATGGAATAGGTGCTGCTGAACGAAAGGTCCTTATTCCACAGCTACTTGAACTTGTGAATTTAACAAGTAAACGTTATGAATATGTAGATTTATTGTCGCGTGGGATGAAGCAACGTCTATGCCTAGCACGAGCTCTTATTCATGACCCAAAGGTATTAATATTGGATGAGCCTGCCTCGGGATTAGATCCACGTGCACGAGTAGAAATGCGAGATATTTTGCGAAATCTAAAATCAATGGGCAAAACGATATTAATTTCCTCGCATATTCTACCAGAGCTTGCAGAAATGTGTGATGAAATTGGCGTTATTGATAATGGAAAGCTTATTGCTCATGGCAATGTCTCTTCCATCCAGGCCCAGCTACAAGGTGAGAAACGTATTGTTATTAAGGTTACAGATCGAGTAAATGAGGTACGTGCTTTCTTAGAGGAGGACCCTTTAATCTCCTCGATAGATGTAATAGATAATCGCCTAGAAATAGCCTTTAATTATCGGGGAACAGATGCAGATCAAGTAGCACTCTTAAAAAAGGCAATGCTAGCGAATTTACCTATTTATGCATTAAGTGAAGAGGAAAAAGATTTAGAGGATGTCTTTATGGCGATTACGAAGGGAGCGGACAATCAATGATGGAACGATTTTATAATCCGGTACTCGTAAAAGAATTGAAGTTACGCTTCCGTTCTTTTAAAAGCTTCTCAGGATTGATGTTTTATTTAGCAGTACTTTGTATTTTTATAGCAGGATTTCTTCTATTAACGACTGGATTCACCGGTAGAGGCTTCTTTAGACCAGATACAAGCTTTATGATGTTTGCAGTATTAACTATTTTGCAGATGGCTCTGGTACTATTTATTACACCGAGCTTGACTGCTGGTGCCATTAGTAGTGAAAGGGAAAAGCAAACATTAAATATTTTACTAACAACAACACAAAGCTCTACACAAATCATTATTGGTAAACTTCTCTCTTCAGTAGCATTTTTAGTATTAATGCTAATCGCAGGGCTACCTTTATATAGTTTAGTATTTTTATTTGGTGGGGTATCACCATCTCAGTTAATTTCAATATTTTTATTTTATCTAGTAACAGTAGTTGCAATAGGTAGTATTGGGGTAATGTTTTCAACCATTACCAAAAGAACAATCGTTGCCATGATTGCAACATATGGTTCAATTATCTTCTTAGGTGGTATTACGGCATTTTTCTTCTTTTTAACAATGGCCTTCCATCAGTCGGGGAATACCATAGGCACGAATACCTCCTATATGACATACTTCTGGGCGTCCATTAACCCAGGTGCATTGATGTTAACACTTATTTCACCAGAAATGGGAGACGCGCTTAGCGAACTTTCAGGCGTCAAATTACCTGTTTGGATTACGTATTTAATAGCGTATATCTTGATTATCGTTTTATGCCTAACAATCGCCATTAAAAAATTACGTGCCAACATGAAAAGTAACCGATGAGGAGGAAATCTTATGGAGCGTCGTAAGCAATTACGAAAATATATTCAACGTGCAAAGACGAGTTTAACAGTTGAAAGAAGTATTCCCATTGCACAATACGGTCTGTTTTTTGCTTTGCTTTCGAGTGCTTCTCTTGTCCTCGTCTCCAGATTATTTGTATGGCCATTTTACAGACAAACAGCATTAATAGTCTTTTTTGTGGTTGTACTAGCGTCAGGCATATTTATATGGTGGAAGCGTGCTAAAGAAAAGGAAGCATTGCATAGACTGGATGATTATTTTTTACACAATGAACTAGTGACAGCCTTATCGTTTCAGGATGATAAGGATCCACTTATACAATCACTGCTCACAAAAGCGGTACAAAACGCTGAAACATCCTTTACAAATTTTAAAGCGAGAAAAAAACTTTTATTCCGTCCAAAGGCACTAAGTGGAATTTTTGTGTCGACCGTTGTACTGGCAATTTTATATTTGTTTCCATCAGCCACACAAATGGAAGCCATTGAGGTAGAGCAAGAAAAGGCTGTTATCGAGGACGTTAAGAAGGAAGTTGCCAAGCTTGAGAAAAAGGCTCAAACAAAAGACGTGAAAGAGCAGCTAAAAGAATTACAAAATACGTTAAAAGAGGCAGAAACGGCTGAAGAAGCATTACGGGAAGTCGTGAAAAAACAAAAGGAGCTTGCCTTAAAGGAGCAGCAATTAAAAGACAAGCAAACGACTAGCCAGGATGGTAACACGGAAGGCAATCGTTTATCGGAGGAAGATGTTGAGCAGTTGAAGGAGCTTGCCCAAATGCAGCAAGAGCTAACACAAAATGCTAATACTACTCAGACTGCGATGAGCAAGCTTGGAAAACCAGCAAGTAATACATTGCAAAATGCTATTGCGAGTGCCAATAATGCTAATAACAGTCAGCAAAGTAATGCCAATTCGAGCCAAAATCCATCGGGGAATTCACAGTCAAGCAATCAACAAGGGCAGGCAAGCCAGCAAAGCCAAAGTAATTCTCAAAGCAATTCCCAGCAGTCAAGCAATAGTCAGGGACAAGGAAAAGGTAAGGGTCAAGGACAGGGTCAAGGACAGGGTCAAGGTCAAGGACAGGGTCAAGGACAAGGACAAGGACAAGGACAAGGGGCAGGAACGGGCCAGGGTAGTCGTTCTTTATTAACGACACCAAATCGAATTGGAGGCTCTAGTGAGACATCAGTGGACGGTGGTGCACTAGGAGATGGCTCACATGTATCAGAGCAGCAAGGAAATGGACCAATAACTAAGGGAACTATCCGTCCATATGAGGAAGTAATAGGGTCCTATAAGGATAGCTATATTGAGAGCTCGGAACGATTACAATTACCGAAAGATTTACAAAACGTCGTGCAATCTTATTTCACGTCAATAGAGTCGCAGTAGGAGGAAAAGAAATGGCATTTACAGAGCAACAGTATGTTGAAATGAGTATGAAATTGCAGCAGGTGAAGGAAGAAATTCATCGCTTTATTGTCGGTCAAGAGGAAGCAATCGACTATACATTGTACGCGGTTCTAGCTGATGGTCACGCATTACTAGAGGGGCTACCGGGCTTAGGGAAAACGATGTTAATTCGTACAATTTCTGAGGTACTTGATTTGTCGTTTTCACGTATTCAATTTACACCTGATCTTATGCCAGCAGATATAACCGGAACAAGTATGATTGAACGTACAGCAGACGGTAAACAGCAGTTTACATTCCAGCCAGGTCCGATTTTTAGTCAGATGGTGTTAGCCGACGAAATAAATCGTGCAACACCTAAAACTCAAAGTGCATTGCTTGAGGCTATGGGAGAAAAGACGGTTACGATTTTAGGGGATACAAAAAGGATGGCTAAGCCCTTTTTTGTGCTAGCTACGCAAAACCCGATTGAGATGGAGGGAACTTATCCATTGCCTGAGGCGCAAATGGACCGTTTTCTATGTAAAATACTTGTACCCTATCCTGAGAAAAGTGAGCTAATGGAAATTATGAAGCGTACAACAGGTGCTCAGGAAATTGGCCTACAAAAAATAATGAATACAGAGGCACTTATTGAGGCACAGCAAATGGTAAAGGAAATACTGGTTGCTGATGAAATGCTTGAATTTGCAACGGACTTAGTTGTCGCTACACATCCTGAAAGAGTCGATGCTATTGACGAGGTCAAGCAATATGCGATGTATGGTAGCGGTCCACGTGGTTTGCAAAGCTTAATAAAGCTAGCGAAGGCAAGAGCACTCATGAATGGGCGCTTCCATGTTTCTGTAGCCGATATTAAATCTGTAGCGAAGCCAGTATTACGTCATCGTATGCTGCTGAATTATGAAGGGGAGGCTTCAGGAAAAACAGCGGACGATGTGATTGATGTTATTTTAGAAAAAGTACAGCAAGGTGTTAGCAAGTGACGCAAAAAATACTATTACCTGAAGATTGGTTAGCGAAAATTAGTCGCTTCCAATTAGCGACGGCCTCCAAATTGCGAGGGCAGCATAAAGGCTCGCACCGTTCGCAGCGCTTCGGGGCATCACTCGATTTTTCAGATTTTCGTGAATATCACTTAGGTGATGATGTACGGCAGGTCGATTGGAACGTATTTGCAAGAACGGATAAATACTTTATAAAAAGATTTTTAGATGAACAAGAGATGCGTGTACACATTTTGCTAGATACCACTAAATCCATGGGGGATGATACTAAATGGACATTTGCTCGTCAAATTGTTGCTTCTCTTGGGTTAATGGTGCTTGGTCGTGATGATCGTTTATCCTTTTCTTTTGTACAAGATGAGATGAAACCACCATTTCGCCGTAAAGGCGCCATGTATCGACGCGCTTTTTTACAAGTCATAACGGAAATACAAGAAGCTGATTACACAGGAAGCTTTGCACAGGGAGCTTTAAGAGCATTACCAAAAGATAGTACAGTGCTATTTATTGTTACAGATGGACTAGAGTCAATTGAGGAATGGGAGCAACTGTTAAAGAGATTACCACGGTATGCTGGGGATGTCCGTATACTACAAATTGTCACGGAGGAGGAGCTCTCTCCTAATTACACTGGTGATGTCCGCCTATTAGATCGTGAGACTGGCAAAGATGTCAACGTCACAATGTCCTCTAAAGTTTTAGACGCATATACGGCACGACGTTTATTACATGAAGAGGAATTCGAAGCTATTTGTCGACGCTTTGGTGTTCGAAAATTACAGCTTAAAGTGGAGGATGGATTACAGCATGCCATCTTTCAGCAATTATTAAAAGCACATTGGATTAGGTGAGGTGAGCCGTATTGGGCTTTAGTCAAATACTTTTTAGCTGGACGGCCATCATCCCGGTCATAGTCCTACTATATTATTTCTTTCGAAAAAAATATATCGATCAAACCGTATCTTCTACACTTTTTTGGTCGGAAATTATGCAGGAAACGCGTGTATCACCATACTTAAAGCAACTACAAAAAAATGCTCTGCTCTTTTTGCAACTTCTAGCACTTCTTTTATTGGTACTAGCCCTTATGAACCCTTATGTTAAAAAATCAACAATTGTAGGTGCACAGACAATTTTTATTGTAGACACGTCTGCAACAATGCTTGCGGGGAAAGAGCAGTCAACATTTGATGCACATAAAAAGGAAATGTTATCTTTGGTGGGTCAACTGAATGGTAGACCTGTGACGCTTATTACAACAGGCAATACACCGAAAGCTGTGCTACAGCAGGTGACAAACACGAAAGATATTGAAAAAGCGATTCAAGAGCTGGAAGTAACCTATGAAACAGCGCAAATGAATAAGGCACTTGATGTGGCACAGGCTTTTGTTGGAGATATACCAACATCCATTTATGTATTTACTGATGCGCTTGATAAAAAGCACTTACCAATGGAAAAAGATACAGTGAAATGGATTGTAAAAGGCTCTGCTAAAGATTTAAAGAATGTTGCGATTACACGTTTTGCTGCAACTACAGATGGTCAAACCACAATGGCATTGGTGCAACTACAAAATGATACTGATTTGGAGCAAAGGACTACTCTTTTGTTACAAAATGCAGAGAATAATAAGGTAGTGTCGGAAGATATTACATTGCCTCCTAATGAAGCTGTGACAAAAACTTTCAAAGATTTACCGCTAGAGGATACATTGACGGCTACCATTGCTGTAGATGATGATTATACAGTCGATAATTCACAAACAGTTTTACTACAAACAACAACCTCAAAAATAGTGGTCGATCAAAGTTTGCATCAACTCATTCAAAAAGGCTTTCAAACAATTAATAGCAGTGTCAAGATTATTCCGTCTTTACAGATAGCTGATAATCAAGAAGCGACCGTAGTAACTAACCAAACAGCACTGCTCGGAAAGATGGACAAACCTATAGTATTATTTGGTCGTGATGATGCCGAAAAAATTGAAGCAAAGGGCGAAGTAAATACAACAAGTGATGCATTGTTTGCATTTAGTGAGCTAAAAGATATTTATGTTAGCACTGTATATCCTGGGTTTGATAGTTATCAAACAATTGCATCGGTTGGAGATCATCCCTTTATACAACGTTCTCCTAAAGGTGATCTTGTCATATTAGCTGATATTGCAGATACAGATTGGCCTCTGCACCCTTCATTTCCATTATTTTTGTGGAGTGCGGAACAACAACTGTCAGAATCGATTGGTTCACTTGGTATTTTTACGCCGAACGAGCAGCGCGCAGTTGCTTTGAAACAGGGTGATTGGAGTGTATATTCGCAGGACGATCAGTTTTTATCGTCCATAACAAATGGCTTATTAACAGCTCCAATGAAGCCAGGGATTTATACAGCACGTTCAGAAGGTGAAGAAAAGCGCTTAATTGTCCAGCTTCAAGCACAAGAGCGTGTTATCCCAAAAGGAACTAGCTATACATTAGGAGAGCTCAAAGAAAATGGCAAAGAAGAAATAGCAAAAGCTTCACTTGTACCTTGGCTTATTCTTCTTATTTTACTAGTACTTGTAATAGAGTGGGAGGTGCAACGACGACGTGGATTTACGAATTGATATGCCATTAGCATTGTTGCTTTTACTCCCAATATTAATGTATTTTGGTTGGACCTATTGGCGAGAGCGTCAGCGCTTGAAAAAGAGCCACATCACAGTGCTAGGAATTCGTATTCTAGCAGTCATTTGCTTAGTTTTTGCACTTGCAGGTCCTTATATTTTATTACCTATAAAGGAAGAGCAAATATTATTTATGGTAGACCGTTCAGCTTCTATGAATGGCACAGACGGTGAGATGACTAATTTTATAGAGGAAAGTTTACAGTCGAAAAAGGATGAACAGCTTGCAGGGATTTATTCTTTTTCATCAACACTGCAGACAGAAGCAATTTTATCGAAGACATTAAAGGAAGTGCCGAAGTTTACAAACATAGAAGCAACAGATCAAACAAATATTGAACAAAGTCTACAGCTTGCTTCGGGGATTGTTAATTCGAAAAAGGCAACACGATTGGTACTTCTAACAGATGGTAATGAAACAAAGGGCAATGCCTTAGAGTTTGCCTCGAAATTTAAAGGGTCCAATATAAGCGTTGATGTTGTTCCATTTCATCAACCAGTTTCTACAGATGTATCATTGAAAAGCTTTGTAACCCCACAGGTTGCATATGTGGGTGAGCAGCAGCAATTAGTTACAGAAGTTCATGCAACAGCGGCTAATAAAGGTGAGCTTCTATTATATGAAAACGACAAACTTGTTCACCGGGAGGCTGTAGAGCTTGCACAAGGCTCCAATGTATTTACCTATAAACATACCGCTACAGCAGAGGGGCTTGTAAAGTATGAAGCTGTTGTACAGGTAGAGCAGGATGCCATATTTGAAAATAATAAACTAACCAGCATTACAATGGTGCAAAGTGAACCACATTTACTAATTGTTAATGGTTATGATAGCGCATCACCTATAGCAGCCGCTCTTGGTAAACAATCCATTTCCTTTAATGTTGTAGATGCTCAAAGTTTGCCAAATGAGCTTTCAAGTTATCTACAGTACAATGCCATTATTTTTGACAATGTGCCAGGACATTTAGTGGGCGAGGCCAAAATGAATGTGATTGAGCAGGCAGTCAAAAACTTTGGCGTTGGCTTTACGATGGTAGGGGGCGAAAATAGCTTTGGCTTGGGCGGCTATTTTAAAACACCAATTGAAACTTTACTACCTGTTGAAATGGAGATTAAAGGAAAAGAACAATTGCCTTCATTAGGACTGGTAATCGTGCTTGACCGCTCTGGCAGTATGTATGGATCGAAGCTAGAGCTAGCTAAGGAGGCGGCGGCTCGTTCTGTCGAAATGCTACGAGATGAAGATACGCTCGGCTTTATTGCCTTTGATGATCGACCTTGGGAAATTATCGAAACAGGTCCACTTAACAATAAGGAAGAGGCTGTGGATACGATTTTATCCGTAACGCCAGGCGGTGGGACAGAGATTTATGGATCTCTCGCAAGGGCCTATGAAAACTTAGCAGATTTAAAGCTACAGCGTAAGCATATTATTCTATTAACAGATGGACAGTCACAGTCAGGAAATTATGAAGACTTAATCGCTGAAGGAAAAGAGAATGGTGTAACATTATCTACTGTAGCGATTGGACAGGATGCAGATGCCAATTTACTTGAAGCGCTTAGTGAAATGGGTACCGGACGATTCTATGACGTTGTTGATGAGCAGACAATACCTTCTATTTTATCCCGTGAAACGGCAATGATTTCACGCACATATATTGAGGATAATCCCTTCTATCCAACCATCTACAATGCATCTGGTTGGAACACGTTATTTGCAAATGGTGTACCTCAAATGAATGCTTATATTGGAACAACAGCAAAGCAGGGGGCCTCTGTCATTGCTGAAAGCGAGAAAGAGGATCCAGTACTAGCGCAGTGGCAATATGGTCTTGGTAAGACATTTGCCTTTACTTCTGATTCGACAGGTAAATGGACAGGTGACTGGGCAAGATGGCAGGATTGGGGAACGTTTTGGCAAACACTTATTTCACAAATGCTCCCAAGCTATAATGATGTTGCCTACGACGTACGTTTAGAATCGGATGGTTCATTTGTTATTACAGATCCTACCAATGAAGCAGCTTTTTTAGATGTTGTAGCTGTCAATGAAGCAGGAGAAGAACTTGAAACACAGCTTGAGGCTATTTCAGCCTCACAGATTCGGGCAGTTGTGCAAGCGGAGCCAGGGTTAATTTTCTTCCGTATCGCTGATGAAGATCAAGCTATTTTTCAAGCGGGTATAAGTGTACCTTACAGTGCTGAATATGAGTTACGACCTGTAAACGATAAGCTGGTGGAAGAACTGACAAAGCAAACGGGTGGCTCTGTTTTGAAAGAACCGAAGGAGGTATTTCGTGAATTTACGAAGAAAGGCGCAGATCGTCAAAATATAGCAACATGGCTTATATTAGCAGGTATGTTACTGTTCTTCATCGATATTACAATCCGACGCTTTGGCTGGAGCTTCTTTGCTAAGTCGAAGAAAAAAGAGCAGCTTGTTGAAAATAAAACCACACAGGCAGAGGATACAAATGTTGCTCAGCTATTAAAGGGCATGAAGAAAAGATAATTTGGATTAAATGACAGTGCAAAATGATTGATTATTTTGCACTGTTTTTTCGTTTTAAAGTGAAAAGGAAGAAGCTTTCGTTCAAAGGGAAACCCTGCTCAAGAGGGAAATCCTTGCTCTGAAAAATTTAACGAAAATTTTTAATAAGTGCAGTATTTCGTAAACTATTAGCAATTGCTACACCAAAAATAGCACCAATAATACTAGAGGTTAAAAAGGCAGGCATGAAAAACATTGATGCTACGGATGTCCCCATTAAGATATATGCATATGGTACGGCAATGAGGGAGGCGATAATGCCAGTTCCTACTATTTCACCAACGCCCGCTAGCCAAGGCATACCACTGTATTTATAAGCCAGTGCTGCACAAAATGCGCCAATGACACTGCCAGGAATGGCTAATAGGGAGCCTGTCCCTGTTAAAATACGAATAATCGCTGTAGTAAGGGCAATGATAATAGTTGGTATTGGTCCGAGTAGAATGGCACCGATGACATTGATGGCATGTTGTATCGGATAAGCTCGCGCAATCCCTATTGGAATTGAAACGAAGGTAGAACCTGCTATGGCAATTGCCACTAATAAGGCCATGATGGTTAATTTTCGAACTGACATAAGTTACACTCCCTTGAAATATAAAATGAATTGTTATCTCTGCTAAACTGGCAAGCACAAAAAGGCCGCTCCCTGAAAACAATAGGAAGCGGCCTTGCATTTACATATCAAAAAGCAAGATGTCGCCACTTCCCTCCGCTAGTATGAACTAGATCAGGTTCAAAGGGTCCGTATATGGTCATATACGTCTCAGCCTTTTAAAGACTCCCCTAGTGGTAATAATTATTCAATTTCTGTTTAGCATTGTAACAACATAAATGTATCATACTACTAATAATAGTCAATAACTTTTCAGATTATTTGGAATCAGGCTGCATAAGATGCGGCGCTTTTTTCATTGTCCAGATAAGGGCAAGGAAGAAGCAAGCCATTAAAATAATAGCACCAAATATATAAGGGCTATTCATATTCCAATCAAATAAAATACCCGCCAATGCTGGACCAATCATATTGCCAAGACTCATATAAGCATTATTCAGACCTGCTGCAAATCCTTGCTCATTTTCGGCAAGCTTGGAGATCAGTGTGTTAACAGCAGGACGAATTAATGTTGTGGCTGTCGAGAAGATTGTCGCAACAACTAAAATAAGGGCAAACCCAGATACGAATAATATTAAGTAGATCGATATGGCTGCAATAAATAAATTGACTAATACGACCTTCATTTCACCATAACGATTAAAGAGTGGTGTAATAACAAACATTTGTACAACTACACCAAAAGCACCACCCACTACTAAAATAATAGCAATATCCCCAGGTGTATAATGAAACTTTTCTGTAACAAATAATGATAAAGTCGTTTGGAAATTAGCAATTCCGAACGAGAATACCATCATAATAATGAGCATAACAAAGTAAGGCATATGTACTGAACGTACCATTTGTTTCGCGAGATTGTCTTGCTTATGCATTTTTTGTGCTGCGTTTGGTTTGGTAGATGGTAATAAAAAGAACGATAAAATAGAAGCCAAAATAGCCGCAGCTCCAGCTGTATAAAATGGAAAATGTAAGCTAACATGTGATAAGAAACCACCAATACCGGGTCCTATCATAAAGCCAAGAGACATGGCAGCACCAAGCATCCCCATCCCTTTTCCACGTTCTTCATATGTTGTAACATCTGCGACAAATGCCATAATAGGAGGTGCCACAAAGGCTGATCCAAGGCCACCTAAAAAGCGTGCTAAGAAGAGCATCCACACTTCTGTAGAAAGTCCAAAGCCGATTTGAGCAAGTCCTGTTAGTATAAGTCCGAAAATAATAAGATTTTTTCGACCATACTGATCCGAAAGATTCCCAGCAATTGGAGAAAAAACGAATTGAGCGAAGGCGAACGTTGCAATAAGCATACCTAGAACTTGTCCTGCAGCACCAAATATTCTTAAATACTCGGGCATTACAGGAATAATAATCCCAATACTCCCCATTGCGATAAACATATTAAACATTAAAATATACAAAGCCGCCTTATTGGACTTCTGCTGGGTCATCGAATACCCCCCTTTTTCTAATCAAATATAGTACAGTCTATCACAAAGAAAAATGGTTTGCTAATAGTTAGGATTACACGAAATAGTGGACCAATGGTTTATTCTTAAACTACTAAATGATAAATATTTTGCAATAATAATGTAGTGTTCAATTTGTAAATTCCACAAGTTTTTTTGTGGAATTTACTTTTTTTCTTGTATTGAATTAGGGGTTACACCATTTGTTCTTATGTTAATCTTTTTATGTCAACTATATTACAAAATTTGTAATAATTAGTGATTGATATATGGTTGATGTTCCTTTAATAATTCCTGTGTAACGGCTTCCTTTTGGTTCTTTATTAGGCAATCAAAAGCCGAGAATCCGAGAGAAATTGATATTAAAAAGGAGAGGAAATGAAATGGTAACTATTCAAGCAGCAATGGAAAATTTAAGAGAATTAGGTATTAATCCAGTTACAGCAGTCATTGGGTCAACTCAACAGTTATTTCAGTGGGATGAAGAAAAAGTTAATGAATTAAAGGGTTATTTAATCTCTCAAAATTTTAAATATCATTATGAAAACAATAGCTTTTATCGAATGCTGTGCGAGGATAGCGGTATAACACCTGCAGATGTACAAAGTTTAGATGATATACAAAAAATCCCACTTATTCCGGTGACAAGCTTTAAAAGACCTGATTCTCATTTATTACTATCAACATCTTTAGAGAATATTGAATTTGAAATGCGAAGTACAGGAACTAGTGGTATCCCAAGTATATCAAGAAGGGATGCGGAAACATTAAACAATTGCGTATTTAGTATATATGCAATGTATAGAGAGATGTTCGCCTTCTCTCGTGGTGCTGGTCTCTTCCTATTCCCATCTCCAGAAGAAATGCCAGAAATGGGAATGGTAAAAGTACTAAATATGCTCTCAGGTTTGTTTGATGCAACACGATGTCTTGTTAAGAGAGCATCCTTCAAACCAAAAGAGGCAATAGAAACTTTAGAAAAATGGCAAAACATTCATACGTGTCACATCATAGGACCACCATTTTTAATTTATAAATTGGTCAATTATTTAAAAACAAATAATATTCATTTGAAGTTGGATCAAAAGACGATGATTATCAATCTAGGGGGCTGGAAACGCTTCTCTGGTATGGAGATACCTCGAGAACAATACAATAAAGAATGTGCTGAATTTTTAGGTATTCCTGAAGAAAATATTAGGGATATGTATGGATTAGTTGAATCGAATATCTTAGCTATCGAGTGTGAGAAGCATTCTAAGCATGTACCACCTTGGGTTCATTTTTCATTAAGAAATCCCAAAAATTTAGCTGAAGAGGTACCACAAGGAAAAAGAGGTGTTTTAGCAATATTTGACCCTACGTCCTTGTCATATCCAGGATTTATTCAAACTGAGGATTTAGTGTATTTAAAGAAAGAAAATACATGTGAATGCGGAAGAAACGGTCAGAAGGTGGTATACCTTTCTAGAGTAGCAGGTGCAGAAATTGGTTGCTGTGCCATTAATTTAGAGAAGCATATGGATGCCGCAGAAGCTAAAAGCGAAATGGCAGAAGTATAAGAAAGGATCTAAACATGTACAATTCTATCATTGTTGATTATTTTAGCAACCCTCGACATTCAGGTGAACTAACCGATGCAAATATGGAATTAAAAATTGGTAACTCTGTTTGTGGGGATACAATTTTCATGAGTGTAAAGGTAGAAGATGGGAAAATATTCGATGCAAAATATAAAGCCTATGGTTGTGCAACATCTTTAGCAACAGCTGATATATTTGCAGAATTTATCATTAATAAATCAATAGAAGAAATTAAGCAGCAACCACAACATGAGATTGATAAAATGCTAGGGGAGTTGGAGCCTCCTCAAATGCATTGTTTAAATATTTTACATGAGTTATTTGAGCAAATACGTTCGGCAGCTTAGGAGGCTTTTATGATAGGAAGGTATTTTGATTATAATGCCACTACTCCTCTTCGGGAGGAAGTGGCTTCTACTATGATAGAAAATATAATGCTATTTGGAAATCCCTCTAGCACGCACTCCTTTGGACAGTTAGCGAAATTAAAAATGGAAGAGGCACGCTCACATGTTGCCACATTAATTAATGCAGAAGAATCAGATATATTTTTTACTTCTGGTGGTACAGAGTCGATTAACACTGCATTGAAAGGATATTTCTTTTCAAAGGATAAACGCCCATTTCATATCATCACTTCTAAAATTGAGCATGCTGCAACCTTGGAAGTATGTCGATATTTATCTACCCTGGGTGCTGAAATTACCTATTTACCTGTTGATACTAATGGCTTCATTGCTATTGAAGATTTAAAAAACGCTATTCAAGAGAATACAGCGCTTGTTTCAATCATGTTTGCCAACAATGAAATCGGCTCAATTCAACCAATTCAAGAGATGGTGAGAGTAGTTAAGAATATCAATAGCAATATAATCTTTCATGTTGACGCTGTACAGGTGATTGGCAAAATCCAGATAGATGTTCGGGATTTAGGAGTGGATGCATTATCGATGGCTGCCCATAAAATATATGGTCCTAAGGGCACAGGTGCATTGTACTTGAAAAACGGTGAACGTAAATTAGATCAGCTTCTTCATGGCGGTGGGCAAGAAAAAGGTTTTCGTGGTGGCACAGAAAATCTATTAGCTATTATTGGTTTTGGTAAAGCCTGCGAAATGGCAAAAGAAGAGCTAGAGCATAATGCTAATAAAATAATCGCATTAAGATCCTATTTCCTAGATAAATTAGAAAATTCGATTGAACACTATGAAATTAATGGGCCTGTGTTAGGTGAGGATTTATTACAAAATACTATTAATTTATCTTTTCTGAATATACGAGCAGAAGCATTAGCTGTTCTATTAAGTCAAACATATGGTATTGCAGTATCTATTGGCTCTGCCTGTAGTGCTGATAAGGCTAATTTATCTCATGTATTGTTAGCACTCGGCCTGTCTGAAGATCGAATAAAATCGTCTATTCGTATTAGTTTTGGTAATTACACGGACTACAAGGATATTGATTATTTTATGGAAAGTCTAAAAGCATCTGTTAACCGTCTACGAAGTATGCTCCCTGTTGGATAGAAAGGAAGCGATAAGATGGAGAATTTAAAAATCCTAGCACCTGTGCGATCAAAATTTATGATGGAAGAAATGATAGAGGCAGGTGCCAATGAAATATATTTTGGCGTTTCAACACCGCTTTTTCAACAGCTATCATTTGATAACAAATTTCAAACAGTAGCAGATTACCCTGCTCACTTTTCAGATTGGGAGGAAATAGACGACATAATTGCTTTAGCAAAAGCAAACAATCTTAGAGTTATATTTATGGCCAATACGCCATACATCCCAACTGGCTTTGAAAAAGACTATCAAAAGCATGTTTATAGAGCACTTGAAAAAGGTGTAGATGCTATTACAATATCTTCAATACAATCCTGTCATTTACTTAATTCTTTGGAAAAGAACATCCAAATTATTTCAGGTTCACAATTAGCACCAGTTAATAAATATGGAGCAGAGCTATTGAAGGAATCAGGTGTCAAAAGGATAACATTGTCGCAATCAATGACATTAGAAGAAATTCACGAACTTCGGGATTTAGAGATGGAACTGATGATTACAGGGAATTTTGGCACTGGCAGTATGGCTGGGAACTGTCGTTTATGGGAAAGCCCAAATAATCTTGAAATTGGGGAAGGGATCAGAACTCTATATCGAGTTTTATCTCCATTAAACACACACAGTAATCAGCAGCATTTTTTAGATAGTGCAACTGATTGTAGTTTGTGTAATCTAGAAGATCTAGCTTCTGCTGGTGTAACTGCCATAAAATTCCTTGGAAGGGAAGCTCCTAATCCAGTGACATTAGCGATGGTTGTGAATATGTTTAATGAATGGCGAGAAATGGGTATTTCAGGCTTAACAATAGATCAAAAGATGAAAATAACGGAGCAGGAGCAGCTCATGTGGGTCATGAAATGGGTACCACGCTTTTGTGAAAAATGTCGATGTACTTATAAACCAACTGCAATTACAAAAACATACATTTAGGTGATGCATAATTGAAAACGCCAGTAAAAGAGCTAAGAATTCATCATGATTATTTATTTACATTATCAGATGAAGTATTAGACAGTTATCAAATTGTTTCTTTTGGGCATTCAGGCTGCCATTATAAAATGGTTGGTCTTGAGGATCAGCATATACAATTTTTATTGGAACGCGATAAAAAAGTGAAAATTGAAATGCCTATATTATTTGAAGCCTCGATGAAAAGATTTATTGCAGAAATGCAGCGCTTTTTCCATTATGAGCTAAATTTGATTGTCAATGATTGGGGAACAATGCGTTATTTAGCTCAACAGTCTTTACCTCCAAACATCTCTTTATCAGTAGGTAGGCAACTAATTTTTAGCTATGGGAACTGCCCATGGTATGAAGATATTTTGCAATATGAAGAGCAGGCGACGAAGGAACAATTTTTACAATTAAATATTGCCAATCCATCTATGATCAGGTTTATGAAAGAAAATGGTGTAACGGAAATTGATGTAGATATCAATATTTATTTGGAAAATTCCGTGCAATTGCTTAGAGATGAAGGAATTAAAGTAAATGGCTTTTTAAATTATCCATTGGTGTCCACTTCTAGATCCTGTCACACACTTCGACTTTATGCAGAGCAAATTGGAAAATGTCAACATTTATGTAATAGTGGTATCTTAATCGAGCCAAGAGAACGATGGAATCGATTTGAGGATACAACCATTAAGATTTCAAGAGAAGGTCGAGAAAAAATAGGGAATCTTATTATTTATGGAAATATGGTCGTTCAGGATATGAAGAAACTAAACGAAAGCATACCTTTTGAAGTGGATTCATTATGCGATGATGCGAGATTTTCACCCATACTATTAAAAGAGGAGGCAATAAATTGAGTACTATACAAGAAAGAAATTTTACGCAAGATCTTTTGACGAAATTGGATGATATTATCGTTGATTTTGTTGCCCCAAATGCTGCACGAATTGATAGAGAACGAGAGTTTCCAAGAGAAAATATTACCGAGCTTGGACGGGAGGGTTTTTTAGGCTTAATCATTCCTCAGCAGTTGGGCGGTTTAGAGGCTCCATTATCCCTTTATAAAGAAACAGTAATTAGACTGGCTCAAGCTTGTGCTTCTACAGCACTTGTCTATGTGCAACATATGTCAGCAGTTTCTATATTATTGTATGGAAAAGAAAATGATTATATAAAAAATATTTTAAGTAATATAGGGAAAGGTCAGTGTCTTACGACAATTGCACTAAGTGAAGCTGGATCTGGCTGTTATTTTTTCTTACCAGTTAGTCAGGTAAATGAAACTGACAAAGGGCTTCGATTAAAGACCAATAAAATTATGGTGACTAGTGCTGGAGAGGCAGATGTGTATGTCATTAACTCTAAAGCGACTTTCGCAAAGAATTCAATGCAAAGTAATTTCTTTGCTGTAGCTAGCGAATATAATGGCATTGAGGTTGGTGGGAAATGGGAAGGTATGGGACTAAGAGGAAATCAAAGTGCACCATTAACTATAGATACTTACTTAAATAAACAGATGCTAATTGGTGAAGAAGGAGAAGGCTTTAAAATTACCCGTGAGGCCCTGCTTCCAATGGGGCAAATTGGAATTTCAGCAGTCAATATTGGGATCGCCAAGGCAATATACAATGAATCGGTAAATTATGTGAAGAAACGATTTTATACACATATCAATACAAATCTTTCTGATTTTCAAAGTATTCAGCAAATGATTGGAGAAATAAAAGTACTATGCGATCAGGCAGAGACAGCGTTAAATGTATTTGTTCAACGGATGGAGAACAAGGAAGTTGATATGGTCAGTACATTAGAGGTTAAGGTAATGGCCTGTCAAACAGTATTACAGGTGGCAGAATTAGGCTTAAAAGTTTGTGGAGGGCATGCCTATTCCGCTAATACACCGATTGAGAGGTATATTCGGGATAGTATGGCAGGAACAGTCATGGGACCGACGCCAGATGTTCTTAAGGAATTGATTGGGAAAATTGTATTAGATGTCCCGACCCAATTATAAATTCATGGAACAGATGAAAGAGGGTTGACAATGACAAATCAAAATGAGCCTATATACGGGGGTATGAAGCAGGTATTAGCGGTAAGCCTTGGTTTATTTTTAGTTTTTTTAGACAGTACCGTAGTAAATATTTCACTCCCTAATATTATGAATGATTATGAAATTAATTTAAGTGTTGCTTCTTGGATTATCAATTCTTTTGTGCTAACGCTCGCTATTTTATTAATTACTTTAGGGAAAATTGCAGATTTTTTTGGCAGAAGAAAAATTTTTTTAATTGGCGTTATCATATTTGCCATAAGCTCATTATTATGTGGAATGGCCCCTACTGTAGAAGTTTTAATTGCTGCTAGAGTTTTACAAGGCATTGGAGGGGCAATGATTATCCCAACTAGTATGATGCTAGTAAGGACAGCGGTACCAGCAGAAAAAATGGGGCTTGCCATGGGAATATGGGGAGCTGTTGGTGCACTTGCTGTAGCTATTGGTCCTAGTCTTGGAGGTGTAGTGACAGATTTTATTAATTGGCGTTGGATCTTTTATATCAATGTTCCAATTATTATTGTAGCCTTTCCATTTATTCTATTAGCTTTTAAAGGATTTAAAGATATCAAATCACCATTTAAATTAGATGTGCTAGGTATGTTAGTCATTAGCGTGGCACTCTACTTTCTAACTTATGCAATATTGCAGGGGGAGAAATTAGGATGGAATTCAACGACAATATATATTTACTTTTCAATAAGTATCTTAGCCACTCTATTATTTATTTTTATAGAAAAGCGGGCAAAGGTGCCATTAGTGGATTTTTCAATATTTAACAATAAACATTATTTGGGTGGCATTCTATCTAATTTTTTAGGTGGCATTTTGTTAATGGGTACTTTAATTTTGTTACCTGTTTATCTGACACAAGTAAAAGATTTTACAACACTTTATGCATCATTTCTTATTACACCTTTATCGGCAGTTATGTTAATCGTAGCACCGATCGTTGGGAGAATAATCGATAAAATTGGCTATCAAGTCCCAATGCTTTTTGGTTATGTTTTTACTGTCACAGGTTTTATTTTCCTCTTAAAATTAACACCAGATACTGAATTCCCAATGCTTATTACGATGATGTCCTTATTAGGTACTGGATTGGGTATCATCATGGTTACAAGTGTAACAGTATGTACGGTTTCTGTTTCAGAAAAGCATGTCTCTTTGGGATCGGGTATATTTGCGACAGCACGAAATCTTGGAGGTGCCCTAGGTGTATCTTTATTTGTTTCAATTACTCTAAGTTTTTTAAATCAATATGCAAACGATATAGTGGATGATGGTGTGGCACGATTTGAAAATAGTGAAATACCTGATGCCGTCAAGACAGTCGCTATTGAAAATTTAAAGGGAAAAAAAGATAGCTTTTTTGAAGGAGAGCAGAAAGTAGAGGATTTTAAGGTCTCTAAGGAAATGTCTGATCAATTTGTCGCAGTGAAAATGGAAGAGGCATTAAAACAAAAGCCTAAAACAGTGGAAGTTAATGCTTCAGCAGATTTAGAAAAGAAAATAACTGCTATGGTAAATACTGAAATTGAAAATATAGAAAAAGAAGTTAAAACTATTCAAAGTAATATCCGAAATGAGGCACAAGGGTATATTGTTGAGGCAATGACGAAAGCGTTTTGGTGTGGATTATTGTTAACATGCCTTTTTAGTTTATCCTTGATTTTTTTAAGAAAGAAGCATATTGAAGAAGGTAATGTATAACTAATAATCGGTAGGGTGTAAAAGCCCTACCGATTCAAATTTATATCTTCTCTTAGGAACTAATTAATTTAATATACATACTTTGAATGATTAAAAATTATTAATCATAAGATATTCTAGTGTAAATGGATAATCATAGATATAATAGTAATATAAGGGTATTTAGAGAAGAAGAAAAGGGTGAATACTGATGATGAAATTTTTGGAACCGACAGCCATGCTAAATTTTCAAGACGAAGCTCTCCAGCAATTAGTTAAACAAAGAGGATGGAGTGACTTAGCCTATGAAGATCGAATTAAAGAGATTTATGATTTTGTAAGAAATGAAATTAAGTTTGGCTATAATCGGACAGATGATATTCCCGCTTCTGAAGTATTACGCGATGGATATGGGCAATGTAATACAAAAAGTACGCTTCTAATGGCTTTACTTAGAGCAGTTGGGATTCCTTGTAGAATACATGGATTCCTTATTGATAAAAAAATGCAAAAGGGAGCATTGACTGGCATTACGTATCTACTAGCACCAAGTAAAATTGTTCACGCTTGGACGGAGGTTCAATTACATGATGATTGGATTGTGTTAGAAGGTGTGATTATAGACGATTCGTATTTAAAGCAAGTGAAAAGTCGACTATGTAGCTTTAATGAAGGATTTATCGGTTATGGAATTTCAGTTAAGGATAAAAATAATATAAATCTCTGTTGGACTGGTGAAAGTGTATATGTCCAAAGCTTTTCCATAACAGATGATTTAGGAATATTTGATAACCCAGATGATTTATTTAAGAAATATAACAATACGGATAGTAAGCTGAAAGAGATGTTGTTTAATAAAAAAAGAAAGAAAATAAATAAAAGGTTAGATATGTTGAGAGATCAGTGAAAAGGACATACTCGCTTGAAATTGAAAGCGAGTATGTCCTTTTTTATGCTTTAAATATCTATATTTAATAACTGCTCACGTGCTGCACTAGTGAGCGTCTAATCATTAATACTGACTTGGAATTTATAGTAGAATAATTTTTCTGGAGCATGACAATAGGGGATAGCTCCACCATTACGTACAATATCCATTAAATTTGCTTTTTCATATGCTGTTAAATGCAGATATTGGGTTTTACTATGATAGTAATTTTTAATCGGTTGAAAATTATTATCCTCTATGCACAGATAGTAGAGAATTGGCAAATTAACCTTTTTAATATGTAAATCATTGATAGTATGGTCTGCTAACA
This sequence comes from Lysinibacillus sp. UBA6686, assembly GCF_002455205.1. Classification (NCBI taxonomy): domain Bacteria; kingdom Bacillati; phylum Bacillota; class Bacilli; order Caryophanales; family Bacillaceae; genus Lysinibacillus; species Lysinibacillus sp. UBA6686. The sequence goes on from NZ_DKJS01000022.1 coordinate 40,725, forward strand.
GATCATGTACATCGTTACGAATTTGGGCTACGACACCTAAGTAATTTGCATATGTTTTAATCGTTTCCAAGGTTTTTTGTGGAATATCTACGGCACCTAAAATACAAGCCAGCTTTATAAGAGAGCCAGATTTTAGCTAACCATTTCTAAATATTCGGATTCATTAGAAATACGGTTATACATATCTTTTTGTTGTCCATTGATTGATTGGAGCAATAATAATTGAATTTGCTGACTGATAAAGTTTCTAGCTTCCACGCTGCCATTTAATAGAGTCACTTTATGAAAAACACAATAATAAAATTTTTCCCTAAATTAACGTTTGATCAAGGATAGATCAATACATCCCCGTCCTGTAATATTAAAATTGAGCCCGACTGTTACTTAAAATTTTTGCAACTGCCTCAGAACGAGAATTCACACATAACTTTTTATATATTTTAGTTAGATTATATTCAACAGCACGAATGCTCATAAAAAGTTCATCTGCAATTTCTTTATTGCTGGCGCCCTTGGCTAAACTCTCTAAAATATCCATCTCCTTTTGTGAAAATTGTTGTTGATGTTCAGCGACTAATAATCCTTGAGATATGTTAGACGGTAGCGAACGAATTAACATTTCCCTTGGAATCATTACATAACCATTTAGTACAGCTTGAATATTTATCACCAATTCCTGATAGGATGCAGATTTGCTTATAATGCCGCAAATTCCCAATTCTATTAGAGTGTTCAACTCACAGGAATAATCAAATCCCGTATAGAGTATGATTTTAGCATCCGAATGGGTAAGTAAGATTTTTTTCGATAATTCGATGCCAGAGCAGTTAGGCATATTAATATCCAATAAATAAAGATCAAATGTTTTTTTCTTAATGTCTTGTATGACCTGCTGCCAATTTGATAAATAAGTAATATTATAGTCTGTTACTTCCTCCAGTATATTCTTAGTACCGAGACCAACCATTGGATGGTCGTCTACAATTAATAGCTGAATCAATGTTCTCACCTCGGAATTGTTATTAAAATTTGTAATCCTTGAGTAAGTTCCGTAATAAATTCAATCTCTCCATCTAAAATATGAATACGTTCTTTTATACCGATTAATCCAATATGATCTTCATTATACTGCTCACTAATTTTGTCCATCCCTACACCGTTGTCTTTATAATCTAAAAAAATAAAATGATCATCCTCCCACATTTCTATGGACACTAATGTGGCATTAGAGTGCTTTTCAGCATTGGTAAGCAGTTCTTGGAGCACACGGTAGATAGAGACTGTTAAATTATGATTGTTTGCGTAATTAGAAAGTTGAAATTCATATCGAAGGCTAAAACTAGCTTTCGCCTGTTTCTTTTTACAAAGATCCTCTAAAGATGCAGTAAAATTAGTATTTAATAAAAAGTTGGGACGTAACTCACTACAGGTGTCTCTAATTTGCTTAATAACATCCAATAAGCCGTTCTTGATTTTATTTAATGTCTCTAAGTCTCCCTTCTGTAAAGTATTTGATTTTTGTATAAGTTGATCTAATTTCTGATACCAAATTGTTTGATCTTGTAAAGCAGAATCATGTAAATCTGACGCTAATCGTTTACGTTCTTGTTCACTCAATTGCAATAAAAATCGAGTAAGAGTGTTGGATGATTGATGATTAGTTGTGTCTCTATTTTCGATGGTTGCAATTATATTTTTTACGATATTTAAATTTTCATAGACTAATCTTACGTATTTAACAATATTTATTAACCACATTTTTTCATGTAAATTAAACGTCGTATTATTTCTTTTTTTGCTAATCCAAATATACGTGCCTATATGATGATGTTCATAAAGCTGAATGCCAAGATAATTCGGATGATCAATTAATATATCTGAATGATTATTCCTCAGCTTAAGTTTAATAGAATCTGCTAGTATACTTTCTTCATTATTTTGCATGAAATCAAAACATTGGTACTCATTGGTTTGATAATTTATGCGTATCAAGAGTAAAACTTTAGGATCTAAGGTTTCTTTGATTTGATGAAGTAATAAGTCTTCTAAATCATCTTCTTTCATAACAGAAGCTAGTTCTTGTGAAAACTCATTTAAATTATTAGAAAAAAAGGACTGTTGATAAAGAAAACTATCTTTTAAAAGAAAATCTAGTTTTTCTTTTAAAAATAGTGTCACAATATTGATAGTAAGAATGACGAAAAATAAAATGAAAGAATACAAAACGATATTATCTATGTAGAATCTTTCACTAATAACGAAAATCATCAAAATCACTGTGGGAATAAATGTTAAAAATGTATAATATGGAATTTGTTTTAAAATAAAATTAATATCTATTAAGCGATTAGTCAACACAATATAAGTATACCCAATAGGGATAATAAATAAGGTGAAAGTTGCCAAATCATCTTGTATATAAGGTAGTCTAAAGATAAATGGAACAGCGTGAAAAAAAATAAAAGGTATAAATGCACAAACATGAATTAATATTAACCATTTAAAAAAAACTTCATGATATGTACTTTTAGTAGTCAAGTAAAAATAAATCAGTAGCAAAATAGAAAAACAAATATTGAGGCAAAAGTAACTTAAAATTAGTATGGTGTTGATAGCACTAAAATTATAATCTGAGAAAAGTGTCGATAATTTTAAAATAATAATTATAAAATAAAGGAATCTATTTATTTTAAAGAAGGTTAACCATTTGTTTTTGATAATTCCTTTTTCGAATAACAGTATATGAAAGAACTGTATTAAAAAAAGAGAGCATAATGGGAAAAATATTCCAATTAGGAAACTTGATACAATATCTCCTCTTCCAGATTCAGTCGAAGCAAAAAAACTAAGAGACATCGACAATAGGAATCCTGTTAAATAAAATGCAACTTTATTATTTTGTTGGTAAATAAAGAGAGTCAGAATAAAAACAGTTAGAGAAAATAAACTTGGAATTATGATTTCCTGAAAAGTGTCTTTCAGAGAATCAGGTGGAGCTTGTATGTAATGTATTTCTTGGTTTCTTATAATTTTTATTTTAGAACCATGAACAAAGCAATTATTGTGTTTGAAATGCTTATTGAACATCGTCACATCAATATCATCTATTTCTAAAATGGCATCACCGATAGCGAGATTGGTATAGCGTGCCCAGCCATCATTTTCATAAATATTGGAAATAATAATTTTACCATTTTTATTATACTGCACATCTATACCGATATAGGGGGTTGACATAACGAATATTAAAAAGAAGTGGGCTATTAGAAATAGTAATTGCAAAAATAGTATTTTTCTTTTATTACTCATAGTTTAACCCTTTCTAGGAAAAAGTTTATAATTACCTCTTTAATGTTATTATAAATTGTAAACAAATTGAAAGAAAGGGAATACTATGATGATAGATAAGATTCATTCATTAATTTATAATAATTAAAGCTAGCTGATTATCTTTCAATTTCTAAGCTAAATATTATCCAAAAGGTATTACAAAACTAATAAAGCAGATGTTATGCAAAAATCATCAACATGGCTACCACGATAAAAATGTTTCTTTCTTTAGACATCGCATTCTTCAACAAAAAAAGTGATGAAAAACATTTTGTTTTTCATCACTTTTTTAAATCTATCGAATACTCATTTTAAATTCTAAAAATAATTCATTGTATTTACCTAAGTAATCAGGACCTAAGTTTTTATATACTTCTAATGTTTCTCGTTGCTCTTCAGAAGGATAATAGCGTTCATCAGATACAACTTCCTTATCCATTAATTTCATTGCTGCAATGTTAGGGGTAGAGTAGCCAACATAGTCAGCGTTTTGGGCACCAGATTCAGCTTTTAGCATAAAATTAATGAATTTATGAGCACCCTCTATATTTTTAGATGTTTTCGGGATGACCATATTATCAAACCACAAGTTTGAGCCTTCCTCTGGAACTGCAAAATCTAGCTCTTCATTTTCTGACATCATGTCTGCTGCCTGCCCAGACCAAGTGAGGGCTACAGTAGCCTCATTATTGATCATTAAAGGGGTAATTTCATCACCAATAATGGCCTTAACATTTGGGGCAAGTGTAATTAATTTGTCTGTAGCTTTACGTAATTCATGATTATCCAATGAATTTAGCGAATATCCTAGGCTATTTAAGCCCATCCCGATTACCTCACGAGCACCATCTACTAAAAAGACTTTTCGTTTTAATGAAGGGTCCCACAAATCATCCCATGAAGAGAAATCTAAATCACCAACAAGGTTTGGATTATAGACAATACCTACTGTTCCCCAAAAATAAGGTACGGAATATTTATTGTCATCATCGAATGGTAGATCCAAGAAGTAAGGGTCGATGTTTTTTAAATTAGGAATTTTCGATTTATCTAAAGGAATCAACAAATTTTCTTCCTTCATTTTTTCAATCATATATTCTGAAGGGACAGCAATATCATAAGCTGTTCCGCCCTGTTGAATTTTTGTCATCATGGCTTCATTGGAATCAAACGTCTCATAAATGACATGAATACCTGTTTCTTTTTCAAATTGCTTTAGCAAATCAGGATCTATATATTCTCCCCAGTTAAAGATCGTTAACGTGTTTTTCCCACTTTTTCCACCACCGGCACTTAAGGCATCCGCAGCGTAGAATAATAGGGCGGACACGACAAGGATCGCAATTGTAGCTTGAATTAATTGCTTCATTGTTGTCCCTCCGTTCTTTTACTAGCACGACTTGTGATGAAATAATAGCCAACTACGACAATCACCGTTACGAAGAATACTAAGCCAGAAATAGCATTTACCGTTAAGGAAATACCAGCACGTGCCATCGAGTAAATTTCCACAGATAATGTACTAAAGCCATTGCCAGTTACGAAAAACGTCACTGCAAAGTCATCTAAAGAATACGTAAGAGCAAGAAAGAACCCTGCAAAGATACCAGGCTGAATATACGGTAAAATAACACGCATCATCACATCTTTTTTTGTTGCTCCTAAATCTAATGCAGCATCAATTAATGATGTATTCATTTCTAGCAGCTTTGGTAAAACCATCAGTACAACAATTGGTACACTAAAAGCTACGTGTGCTAATAATACAGAAGCAAAGCCTAATTTAATACCAACCATCGTGAACAAAATTAAAAAGCTCGCACCAATAATAACATCGGGACTGACAATTAATACATTGTTTAATGAAAGTAATGTATTACGTATTTTTGCATCTTTCACCGTTACAATGCCAATTGCACCTAATGTACCGATAATTGTTGAAATTAAAGCAGATAGTAGAGCTACGATGACTGTATTAATTAAAATAACTAATAGGCGGGAATCCTCAAATACAGCTTTATAATGTTCGAGTGTAAAGGATTCAAAATTATTCATGGAGCCACCACTGTTAAAAGAATAAAAAATTAAGTAAAAGATAGGTGCATACAAGACGATAAAAACAATCGCTAAATACACTTTTGCGGAAGCTGATAATTTATTCATCGTATGCGACCTCCTTTATCCTTTTGTCCTGTAATAAGCATAATAATGACCATGAACAAAATTAAGAATACGGCAATAGTTGAGCCCATTCCCCAGTTTTGAGTCACTAAGAACTGTTGTTCAATAGCTGTACCAAGGGTAATCACGCGATTTCCAGCAATTAAGCGTGTAATCATGAACAAAGATAGTGCAGGGATAAATACAACCTGTATGCCCGATTTAACACCGTCCATAGTTAGAGGTAGTACAACGCGACGGAATGTCGTAAAGGCAGATGCACCTAAATCACGTGCTGCATAAATAAGAGTAGGGTTTAAACGATCTAAAGAATTAAAGATAGGTAAGATCATAAAAGGTATAAAAATATATACCGATACGAATACAAAGCTAATATCTGTAAATAACATTTGCTTTGGATCAAAGCCAAATACTTCTATAAATGCGTTCAACGGACCGTACAAGCCAAAAATTCCGATAAAAGCGTATGTTTTTAACAAAAGATTAATCCAAGAAGGAATAATGATTAGCAGGAGCCAAAGCTGCTTATACTTAGTTTTTGTTAAAAAATAGGCTGTAGGATACGAAACTAATAATGTAAAGAAGGTAATTAAAAACGCATACCAGAATGAGCTTAATGTCATTTTTAAGTAAACAGAAGTAAAGAAAGCTTTATAGTTATCAAACGTGAAATCGCCATGTATATCTAGTAGGGAATAGTATACAACCAGTGCAATTGGTGCGATAACGAAAAGTGCAATCCATAAAATGTATGGAAATAAGGCTGATTTCGATGTTTTAGCTTGCATCATCTTCATCTCCATATGCTTCTAAACGTTTGTCAAACTCTTCTTCGGTTTCATTTAAACGCATAACATGAATCGCCTCTGGATCAAAATCTAAGCCAATTTCTGTCCCTACCTCAGCTTTTTTTAAAGAATGGACAAGCCACTCATTACCATCCTTATCATATGTGGATAATTCATAATGCACGCCACGGAAAAGCTGTGTATCCACTTTTACGATAAGTTTACCTTGATCAATAGTTGTCATTTCTAAATCCTCAGGACGAATAACAATATCGATTTTTTCATTTGGCTTCATCCCTTGGTCTACACATTCGAACATTTTGCCAGCAAATTCTACCTTGAAATCTTCAATCATTACACCAGGGACAATATTTGATTCTCCTATAAAGTCAGCTACGAAGCGATTAATGGGTTCATCATAAATATCAACAGGTGTACCTGATTGTTGAATTTGTCCTTCACTTAGTACAAATATTTCATCGCTCATAGCGAGTGCCTCTTCTTGATCGTGTGTTACGAAGACAAAAGTTTTGCCAAGACGTTGCTGTAATTCTCGAAGCTCATATTGCATCTCAGTACGTAGCTTTAAATCTAAAGCTGAAAGAGGCTCATCTAATAAAATTACTTCTGGGTCATTCACAATCGCACGAGCAATTGCTACACGCTGACGTTGACCACCTGACATTTCAGAAATTTCACGATTTCCGTATCCAGCAAGGTTAACAAATTTTAATGCTTCAGCCACTCGTTCCTTAATTTCGTTTTCAGGCAGCTTTTTAATACGTAGTCCAAATGCGACATTTTCAAAGACATTCAAATGAGGAAAGAGTGCGTAATCCTGAAAGACTGTATTTACTTGACGTTCGTTTGCTGGCACTGAGTTGATTTTTTTATCGTGAAAATAAACATCTCCTGTAGACGGTTCAGTGAAGCCAGCGATAATTCGTAAAATGGTTGTTTTACCACAACCAGAAGGACCTAGTAATGTGTAAAATTTCCCTTTTTCTAGCTCTAGATTAATATTTTTTAGGACGATCGTGCCGTCATTATAAGACTTTGAAACATTTTCAAAGCGGATAATTGAATTCGTTGTCATAGATGCGCCTCCTTAGCTATAAGTATGAATCCGTTGCGACAAGCAAAATCTTTGTTTCAGCAGCATGTGCATTAAAAATTTGATGATGATCTGTCGCATCAAAATAGAGAGCATTGCCTTCACTAGCGATATACTGTTCATTCCCCAAAACGAGACGAATACGCCCTGTTACTACATATATAAAGGTTTCGGAGAGTGAGGGTTCAAATTGCTTAAATTCACCTTCAGCAGCAAGCGTTAGGAAAATAGGCTCCATTTCTTTTTCATTTGATGTTGGAATAAGCCATTGAATTTCATATTTTTTTTCTTCATCCGTATAGGTGGATTGATCTTCCTCTGTATAAACAACCTTTTGTTCAGGTGATTCATCATCAAAAAATTCCTTAGGTGTTGAACCTAACACTTCTAATATTGAAAAAAGTGTCTCAATGGAAGGTGAATTTAAATCACGTTCTAATTGGGATATATAGCCTTTACTTAAATCTGTACGTTCTCCAAGTTCCTCTTGGGTAAGACCTTTTTTTAAACGAAGCGCTTTAATTTTTGCTCCTATTTGCATCTTTTCCCTCCTAGAAGAAGTTTAGCAATCATAAACTTTTGAAATATGAAGTTTACTTTAACAAAACTTTTAGTTTACTAAAACCATTACAATTATACATAAAAATTTAAGATATGCAATCGTTTTTATGGAAAAAAAAGAAGAAAAAATTTTTAGAAATTTAACATAAATCATAGGTAGAAAAAGTTTGTTTATTTTAGAATAAAAATGTTAAAAATAGTTAATAAATAGGCTGTAGCTGCTATTCCATTTTGGGATTTGACAAAAATTTGTCAGATAATTTGAAACATGTCCTTTAACGAAGTTTACTTGTTTGAAAAACTACGATTACTCTGCTATCGTAGAAGACGAGTTCGCTAGTGCGAATGGAATAATATACACTACATATTTAATCGGAGGGATTTATTATGGCAGAACGCATGGTAGGTAAACAAGCACCTGACTTTACAATGGAAGCTGTACTTCCAGACAAATCTTTTGGCAAAGTATCATTGGAAGACATTAAAGCACAAGACAAATGGACTGTTCTTTTCTTCTATCCAATGGACTTCACATTTGTATGTCCAACTGAAATCACTGCGATGAGCGATCGTTACGACGAGTTCGAAGACTTAGATGCAGAAGTAATTGGTGTGTCTACGGATACAATCCACACACACTTAGCATGGATTAACACTGACCGCACTCAAAATGGTCTTGGTGAATTAAAGTATCCATTAGCTGCTGATACAAACCACCAAATTTCAAAAGAGTATGGTGTCTTAATTGAAGAAGAAGGTATCGCGCTACGCGGTTTATTCATCATCAACCCAGAAGGCGAATTAAAATACCAAACAGTTTTCGATAACAACATCGGTCGTGATGTTGACGAGACTTTACGTGTACTTCAAGCTTTACAAACTGGTGGTCTTTGCCCAGCAAACTGGCGTCCAGGTCAAGCAACTCTATAATTTAAATAGAGTCAATTATCAACTTTGAATTCCCCACGACACGTTTGTGGGGATTTTTAAACTTAGAAGAGGGTAAAGGAGGATATAAACATGAAACTTCGTGAACAAATGCCAGAATTAGCAGGCGCAACAACTTGGTTGAATGGTGAAGTAACTAAAGCAGATTTAGTAGGTGAAAAGCCAACATTAATTCATTTTTGGTCAGTTAGCTGCCATCTATGTAAGGAAGCAATGCCAGATGTAAATAATTTCCGCGATCAATTCAAGGATGAGCTAAATGTTGTAGCAGTACATATGCCGCGCTCAGAGGCAGATACTGATTTAGACACAATTAAAGCAGTAGCCGCAGAGCATGATATTGTACAACCAATCTTTGTAGATAGTGAAATGAAGCTAACAGATGCTTTTGAAAACCAATATGTACCAGCATATTTTGTATTTGATAAAGATGGTCAGCTTCGTCATATGCAAGCTGGTGGTAGCGGTATGAAAATGCTAGAAAAACGTGTAAACCGTGTATTAGATGAAATGCGCAATGCTGAATAAGATTAGGATGGGACGAGAATAAATTAACATTCTCGTCTTTTTTGTTTTTTTAAGTGGCTCGGGGTTAATTGAAATGTGGTTTGATTTGAAAAGCGCTGGAACTGAGCGTGTAGTGGCTGAAACGGATCAAGAAGTGGGTAGACCAGAGCGAAAAAGAGCTGAAGCTGATCAGAAAGTGGGTGGACCGGAGCGGAAAAGAGCCGGAGCTGATCAGAAAGTGGGTAG